>DAOQII010000069.1:0-10101 GCA_035339455.1 Chitinophagales bacterium | reverse complement strand
GCGAGCGGAGGTGCCGGAGGATTTGGTGGTGGAATGAACATGGATGATATCTTTTCTCAGTTTGGCGATATCTTCGGTGACGGTTCACCATTTGATGGTTTTTTTGGAAATGGAAGACGCAAAAGCGACAGAGGTCGCGGGCAACGTGGCAGCAATCTCCGCGTGAAAGTAAAGTTAGATTTGGAAGAAATTGCCAATGGCGTTCAGAAAAAAATAAAAGTAAAAAAACATGTTACTTGCGATACCTGTCATGGTATTGGAGCGAAAGACAATAACTCCTATCAAACTTGCGGCACATGCAATGGTAGTGGGGCGGTACGCAAAGTAACACAAACTTTCCTTGGGCAAATGGCAACCACTACAACTTGTCCTACTTGTGAAGGCGAAGGAAAAGTCATTACTAATAAATGCACGAAATGCCGAGGTGAGGGCAGAATTTATGGTGAGGAAGTTGTAACGATAGATATTCCGGCCGGTGTAAGTGAAGGCATACAACTTTCTATGAGTGGCAAAGGAAATGCGGGAGTACGCGGAGGATATGCCGGAGATTTACTGATAAATATCGAAGAAAACCCACACCCTCATTTACGACGTGAGGATAATAATGTACTATTTACCCTAGTACTTAATTTTGCTGATGTGGCATTGGGTACGCACGTAGAAGTGCCTACCATTGGCGGTAGTGCAAAAATAAAAATACCAAAAGGTACACAAAGCGGTAAACTGTTCAGGCTACAGGGTAAAGGTCTTCCTAGTATTCAGGGATATGGCAAAGGCGATCAAATAGTAGAAGTACAAGTATTTACACCACAAGATTTAAGCCATGATGATATTGCATTGTTAGAAAAAATGAAGTCTTCTAAAGCATTTACCCCCGATGCTAAAGAAAAAAGCAAAGGTTTTTTTGACAAACTATTTCACTAATCAGAATACTATATAATTAGCATCTTAAGCCGAAGCACATGACTAAAGAGCTTTTCGCATGTAATAGCATTTTCACAGATTTACTTTAACTACCAGCTTATTTTGGTATGGTAATTGATTACTTTTGTGAAAAAGAAATCAATTATGCGAAAAATTTTATTTTTATTAGCGATTACAAGTCTTACGCTTTTGGGCAATCTTTCATCAATTCTTGCTCAAACAGTCTATACTACTGCAACACTAACCCCTGAGTACAAGGCTATTATCAGCAAAGTAACTACAGAATGTAACCTCACAGATGTACAAAATCAGAAGTTTACGGCTGATTATGTAAACTTGGTTAATGCTTTTAATGCTAATGCTGTGAAATTTGCCGGAAATAAAGGGCAGATGGATATTGCCAACAATGGGGCGCTTTTGAATGCAGGTACCAAATTCAGAACATATCTGAATAATGCCCAATTTACTAAATTAACCAACATGATTAAAGCTGGTCAATTAATGCCGCCTAATACCTCTACAGTTACAGTACCCGTTACTGTTACCCCTCCAACAACTAGCACGCAGACTGCTACTGTGCCTACCACGCCAGTTGCTCAAAGTACGACCAGCAATGTTACTCAATTATTCCGCGAAGTTTCCGGTTTTATGAAAGTAAGCGAACCTGTTTCTAAAGCAGTTATTCCAATTTTAACAGAATTCGATACCAAAGCAACAGCTATCAAAACAGCCAATATAAATAATCCTGCTGCTACAAAAAACGGAATGGATGCTTTAGGTAAAGAATATATCGTAAAATTAAAAGCTGCAGGGATGACTGATGAACAGCTTAAACAATTGCTTGGTGCAATTGTATTACAGGAAAATATTCTATCCGGTAAAAATTTATCTCCACAGCAGCAACAACTTTTAAATGAAATCCGCACAAAATACAATTTGAACGATGCACAAACCATGACCGTTGTATTAGTTTTAGTGGAAGGAAAATTGCGTGGAGATGCCATTAAAAAGACTGCTCAAAGTAATAAACAGCTGGCACAACAACAAACAGTACAACTTATGGCAGACCTTGACAATAAATTAAAAACAGGATTAACACCTGCACAATATACAGCCATCAAAAGCGATATGGAAAAATTGCTAAGAGGTGGTAAATAAGTTCTAGAAAATAATTATCACTACAAAATGTCGGGCATAAATGTCCGGCATTTTTTTATCAGCTTACCATACAATCCATAGAAAAATAAAATTATTCTATCTATTTTTATCTTATGAAACGAGTTTTTATTTTACTGACCTGTACAATTCGAATATCTTTTGGCTTTGCACAAAATACATCTGACACTGTCAGTTATGCTTTGTATAAAAATTTAGAAAACTCCAAGCTGAAACATATTTTCAAGATGATGGATTCGGTAGGAATTGCCTCCCCCATCAAAAATGAAGTACTGATAAAACATGCTGCATATTTTACATCATGGAATAGCGAACACCAGCAACCCAACTATGTTGTGCATGTTATTCCTAAAGATATTCTATATGGCAATCAAACACGCACTAATGATTTTAGAAACGACCCGCTTTTAAAACAAGACCAACCCGACTCTACCGATTACTGGAACAGCGGTTATGACAGAGGGCACATGGCAGCATCCGCAGATTTTAAATGGAATAAAAAGGCATTGAGTGAATCCTATTATTACACCAATATCTCACCACAAAATCATGGACTGAATCAAAATGCATGGAACAAGCTGGAAATGACGATACGCGAGTGGGCGATTGACTACAATGAATTGATTGTTGTAACCGGGCCTGTATTGACAGCTAATTTGTCAAAAATACAACAAGGATCCAGACAAGTTTCTATTCCCGAATATTTTTTCAAAATAGTGTTGGATTATTATCCGCCGAAATATAAGGCTATCGCATTTATTTACCCTAATAAAGATGTGGCATTTGAATTGGATAAACACGCAGTTTCTATCGACAGTATAGAACAGCTGACAGGTATCAATTTCTTTCAAAAATTGCCTGATTTTATTGAAGATACCATTGAAACGCAACACCATATTTTAGACTGGGATAAAAATTACTTCAAAAACTTATCGGCATCGGTATTTGTACCACAAGATTACGGCAAAAAGAAAATAAACACGCTGCAAGCAAAAGATTATATCGGCAAAGAAACCTGTGTATGTGGCAAAGTAGTAAGTACAAAGTATGTTGAAAATGGCAAAAGCAATCCGACATACATCAACTTAGACAAGAAATTTCCGGATCAGGTATTTACACTTATCATTTATGGAAATGACCGTTCCAATTTTTCGTACCCGCCCGAAGATTTTCTGAAAGGCAAGACGATCTGTGTAAAAGGGCAGGTTGGCGAATTTAAAGGCATACCGCAAATCATAGCCAATAAGGAAAAACAAATTGAGGTGGTGAAGTAAGCCCAAAAGAAGAAAATAACATAAAGACATTATAGTGCTTTTTTAATTTATATATATAAACTATTTTATTAATAAAACAATATTGCGAATTTTGAGTTTATTATTTGAATTCAGTTTACTCAACAAAAAGCACTTCGTATGAAATCAACATTGTTATTCTCATTATTTTTACTATTATTTAATAGTAATTCATTTTGTGCTGACGTTTGGACTACTCAAAGAAGTTATCGTTGTTTCCAAATAGATTCTTTATATTATAGTGATAATACGGATAGCAGTCTTATATTGGCTTTAACGCAAAACTACATTATTGAAAATGATGCCTCTTTAAAAAGTATTGACCATGAATTAGTATCAAACATTAAGCAGTTTAATTATAATCAGATTATTAGAGTTTACGCTAAATATGGGGACTGTATTAATGCTCATAAATATATAAATAAATTACTGCAATATACAAACGACTATGTATATTGTGCTATAAAGTATGAATTTACCAATTTACACTCATGCCCCTACTGGAAAGAGATAAGAGATTCGGCTGAAATGCAAATACAGAGAAACAGTGCATTAAATCCAAAGCTATTGTTCAATTTATTGTCAATAAATGACAAGGGAAATTACAACATAAATTTTTTAGCAGCCTATTGGGACAAAATGGACAGCACTACCTATTTGCGGTTTAGAGATATAATTATGTTAAAAAATAAAAATATCAAAGAAGAAGTTGCTAATGACTTAGATTCTGTGATAAGCTTATATGGTTATCCAACTATAAAAAATGCAGGTTATGATGCACCCTATATTGCCTTTAATATCATTCATCACTCTAAGACAGAGATTTTATTAAAATATCAAAAAAATATAGACTATAGTTTTAAAGAAGGTTCTATTGATGGCGATAATTATGCCAAATATATAGACAGAGTTTTAGTTGCGACCAACTGCCCACAGCGATACGGTACACAACGCTGGTATGATGAGGACGAAAAGATGGATTATTACTTCCCGGTAGAAGATATTAATCTATTAAATGAAAGAAGATTAGCCTTAAAGTTAGACCCGGTTATCATACCGCTTAATCCAAGCATCCTGTATAAAGAACCAAAGCAGAAATTCTAATAGAATCAAGTAAAAAGTTAACTTTTAACAGCTAATTTCTTTTCAAGACAACCATGGGGTTGTCTCTTAATGCCAAAGAATTATAATAACGTCGTATTTCCTGATATTGTGTAGTGTCTAATATAGCTTTATTTATCTCAAGTCTTCGGGTATAAATAATTTCACTATTATTAATCATCCAACTAGCCTGATACACAGAAAAGTCAGTAGAGTCCTTAAACGTTGAAGGTGTACTTTCAACTGTATAACCTTCAGGGATATAAAATTTAATTGAGTCGATTATTTCACAATCCTTAGATTGAAAAACGGGATAATTTCTTATCGTATCAGAAGAAAATGTGTACGGTATTTTTTCCAGTTGATTAAGCGGTATAAACAACCTACTTCCTGTTCTTGATGCATATTTTTCTGCATTAATGCTACATGAAATAGCTATATATGGGTTTCTATCTTTTATTAGCGAAAGTGAAAAACTATCAATTTGTGAATTTTTCAAAGGCATGTAAGATGACAAATACATCATCTGTTCTTTTTGTGTATAATAGTTGTGCAGAAAATAGAGTTCTCGCATACAGAGCGCATATTTTTTAGCTTGTAGATTTATATTTGCATCACCGTTTTCCTGAATTAAAATCGTTGCAGTTGTTATGTCTATATTTTCTTGCTTAGTATATTTTTTGGTGTGTGTAAGAAACGGCTTTTCAGCCATGACCAAAACATCTCTGTCATCCGTAAAATCTCCAAGATATGCAAAGGGAATCTTTTGGTCTGTATTTTCTAACCAAAGCGTATCGCCGTTATTGGGAACACATAAAATAACATGATTAAACTGAACTGCCGGGAAATCTGAGTATATACTCTTATTTTTTCCGGCTAACACTAGCGTATAATACGATTTAATTCCAGCTGCTTTTAAAAGCGTATACATATAATTACTTAATGCCTTACAATCCCCATATCCTTTTTCTGCAACATAAGAGGCCGGAAATGGCTGAAACCCACCTATGCCATACTGAATGCTGACATATCTCGTCGTATTTTGCATAAATTCATAAAGTGCTTTCATTTTGCTTAAATCGTCTGGGTACTTTGCAGCAATTTCCTTTACTTTTAATGTAGTTTGCTCATCAAGATTATCCCGCTGTGCATTTAGTAACAATATCCAGTTTCCTAAATCACTCCAAGTTTCAAATTTACCGGAATAGGAATTGTAATTTAATTCTGAAGGCGCAAGCAGTACTTTTGGAAATGGAAGAGACATTTCATCTATGTATTTTTCTTCTTTCAATGGTTTAAAGTCAACCAGCTTCCAAGTGTATGTTTTAACACCGCCCACCAAATTTACCTCAACAGTCTTTGGCATATTTAATTCTTTATAACGCAGTCCTGTTTTGCCTTCTACACTTATTTGTAAACTTGCATCTTTAACTAAAACATTAAAATCTGTAACAGGTTCCCAAAACGGGAAGTATAACAAGTAACGTGCACTGTATTCATATTCTGTCTCTATTGTACAGGGAAAAGTCAAATCAGAAAACTCATAAAACTTCACATGAGCATCAGATGAAAAGTTAGAGAAATCTCCATAGTCATTTAAATCAGACGATTTAATTTTTCGAATCAGCTTATCAGATAAATCACGTACTTCAGCCTTTATCAACTTAGAATCATCCATACCCGAATGATACAACTGAATTCGGGTTTCGTCAATGGCATTATCATTATAGAGTACGATTTTCTTGTAAACATGTATCTTATATCCCTTGTCATCTATACTCATTTTGGTATCATAATGTTCAATTACTGCATTCACAGGTTCTGTTTTATCAGCAAAACTATTATTAAAACAAAATGCGAAAAATATGGCAGCGTAAATTTCAAGTAGTTTATTATTTATCATTATTTATATTTTTTTAATCACAATCATTTCGTTTAACTTTCCTAAATACTGATTGTAAAACTCTTTAAGGTTAGGATATTCATCAAAGCTAAAGAGTGATTTTGTAATGCTGAATTTACAGTTTAGCTGTATTGTATTGCCCGCACTGGCAGTTATTTTATAAGTAAGCTTGCCTGAGTTGTCAGGCAAACTAAAGCTGGCATTTGCAGGCAATTCACTTACGGCATATCCTTCCGGCAATGATAGATTGATGATATACGTTTCATCGAATGGATGATTAAAATTCACCGGATAGTCACGTTCATTTAACTTAAACGGATTCACACTCAGCTTATCTATAATAAACGGATTTACATACAGCATGTTTGCTGCCCCTAATTCTGTTTGATTCTGTTTGACAAAAGTGTATGTTTCTATTATTGGCTTTTCAACACTGTCCAGATTTTGGATATTTTTATCTTGGAGCTCAATCAGGTTATCTTCCTCCAGTTTCTTAGTATATTGGTCGATATCAACTTTATCATTATGTTTTTCCTTAAAATTTGCAGCTGCATATTCTTTCCGTTGTATTGTAATTTTTCCTGAAATCGTTCCTTCATTTGTAATCTTTGCATCAATGGCATGCAAAGTAATTCCTGAAGGTATGTTCGTCCGCAAATCCACCCACTCAATATTTTGGTCAGAAATAATTAGCCCTCGGTCGTTCAAATCTTCTTCCGGTAGCAAATGCATTGGATAGGCTTTTTCTGTGGCATCCAGTAAATATTTTTTGCCCTCTAAAGTTACTTGTACAATAAGCTGATTAAATGCAAATAAACTTGGAAAATATGAAACATTACCATTCGTTTTTGTACTAACGGCAATTGCCGCTACATTAAAGTTTAAATCTCTTAATAGTTTAAGCAAAATCAAATTGATATCTGCAGAATTGCCTTCTCCTTTCCTATAAGCCTCCTTAGTGCCATCCAAACTTGCTAAAGAATATACTTGATTAAAGCGCATTTTTTTCTTAACGGCATAATAAGCTGCTTTCATCAACTCTAACTTGGATAAATTATCTTTTGATTTGAGTTCATCATACATATCTTTCATAAAACCTGATGATGTTGTTATTTGTTTACCCAAATATTCTGCATCATTTAACATTTTATTTACTTCCTTCCAGTTCATACTTAATGGTTGTTCCAATTGAAGCGGGAACTGAACACTTGAAAGTTCATATTCAATCTTAGATAAATAGTTATCTGCACAATCCAAATAAGGCTCTCTTATAAATGCAGGCACTTTTTCTGCTGTCCAAGTTGTTTTATTGGATTGCACATTTTCTTGTGAATTAAGGGTAATATCTTCAATTTCAGAAACTGGTGGATTTATTGCAAGATATCCCGATATGTTTTTTCTAAATTTATAAAACTCCGGTATTGAAACAGAAAACTGTGAGAATAGTGTTGGAATCTCTCTTTGAAAATACCAGGTAGGTAACTTATAATTCAATGGCGATTCTATAGTAATATCCATTTCAATGATAGAGCCCTCCTTTACATTCTTAAAGGGAATCTTAAGCATATAGTAGTTATCAAAAATCCTGTCTAAAAACAATTCGTCCTTATTAACTTCTATTTCCGCTTGCTTATTATTCTCAAAATTTATAGTATGTGCTTTCTTTTTTGTAATAAAATTATCTGACTGAGCCCCTAAATACAATACCATCTTTTGGTTAGCCATATCGAGATTTTTCTTATCAAATATTTTAATACGTAGTTTTCTGTTGAAAACTTGTTTAAAACTGTAACTCACATAATGCCCACTCATACGCTCTGAAACTTCATACGAAATACTACCGACATCAAAAAGTACGACTGCACCTACTGAAGTGTCAGAAGAATAATTTTTCATTTCCAATTCTTCTTTACTTACACTTCCGAATTTAAATTTGGTTTCTTTTGCATTTGCTTGCAGCACAAGCAAAAGAATTAAAAACAAGAATATTCTATACATAATAACAATTTTTAAATAGTTCCACAAATATACTTAATACAGCCATAATCGTACCAAAACTGTGAAATAAATATTAAAAAAGTCGTATTTTTGCACTTCAAAAATTTTGATATGCAACAGTTGAGCGAACAGGAAATTATACGCAGAGAAAAACTTGAAAAAATTAAAGAATTGGGTATTAATCCTTACCCGGCAGCATTGTACCCGGTAAATGCTTATTCTGCCGAAATTAAAGAAAACTACAAAGAAGAAATCTTAGAAGACGGCACTAAAAACCGCCTCAATTTTCAGGAAGTATGTATTGCCGGAAGATTAATGGCTACACGTCCAGCTGGCAAAGCCACTTTTGCCGAACTACAAGATAGTCAAGGCAGAATACAAATTTATATTCGCAGAGATGATATTTGCCCCGGCGATGATAAATCACTTTACGATACTGTCTTCTCCAAACTTATGGATTTAGGCGATTTTATCGGTATTAAAGGATATGCGTTTAAAACCAAAGTAGGTGAAATTTCCGTACATGCTACCGAATTGGTTTTGCTGGCAAAATCACTACATCCGCTGCCCGTGGTAAAAGTAGACAGCGAGGGAAATACGCACGATGCCTTTACCGACCCCGAACTGCGCTACCGCATGCGTTACGTAGATTTAATTGTGAACCCGCAAGTGAAAGATACTTTCTTAAAACGCACGAAGATGATGAATTCCATTCGTGAATTTTTGAATGAAAAAGGTGCGCTGGAAGTGGATACTCCCGTATTACAAAGTATTCCGGGAGGTGCGGCCGCCCGTCCTTTCAAAACCCACCACAATGCCCTGGATATTCCCCTATATTTGCGCATCGCCAACGAATTATATTTGAAAAGATTATTGGTTGGGGGGTTTGACTGGGTGTATGAATTCAGCCGCAACTTTAGGAATGAAGGCATGGACAGAACGCACAACCCGGAGTTTACCGTACTGGAATTTTACGTGGCTTACAAAGATTATTTCTGGATGATGGAAACCACAGAGCAGTTGTTAGAAAAGATGGCTATGGATGTACACGGCACTACGTTTGTGGAAGTGGGCGAAAACATGATTAATTTCAAAGCTCCTTACAAGCGCATTTCTATTTATGATGCGATAAAAACGTACACCGGATTTGATGTAAATGGTATGGATGAAACAGCCTTGCGAGATGTGTGTAAACAATTGAATATTGAAGTGGATAATACGATGGGCAAAGGCAAACTGATAGATGCCATTTTTGGCGAGCGTTGCGAACATAATTATATACAACCTACTTTTATCACTGATTATCCGATTGAGATGTCTCCGCTGACGAAAAAACACCGCAGCAAAGAAGGCTTGGTAGAACGCTTCGAGTTGATGATAAACGGCAAGGAAATGGCGAATGCCTATTCAGAGTTGAACGACCCGATAGACCAGCGTGAGCGATTTGAAGAACAAGTAAAACTGATGGAGCGCGGCGACCACGAGGCCATGTATATTGATTATGATTTCTTGAGAGCCTTGGAGTACGGTATGCCGCCTACATCCGGCATTGGATTTGGCATAGACCGCTTAGCCATGCTGATGACTAATAACGCCAGCATACAAGAAGTGTTGTTCTTCCCGCAAATGCGGCCGGAACAGTAATTTACTTTCAATAAAAAAACTATCTTTACTATAAATAAATCTCATGGCACTACCCAGCGTTTT
>DAOQII010000068.1:0-10151 GCA_035339455.1 Chitinophagales bacterium | reverse complement strand
ATTTATTGTTGGATTTGCACGAAATACATCAGCGTGTAGCAGAGTATAATCAACCTTTGGAAAAGTTTTTGCCATGGGGAAAACTGATACTGAAAGATTTTGATGAATGCGATAAGTATTTAGTGGATACGCAAAAATTGTTTTCTCTTTTAAACGAACAAAAATCGCTGGAAGATTTTTCATTTCTGGAAGAAGAATTAAGAACCTACATTGAACAATTTTTACTGACAACATTAACTATTAAAAATCAGGAAGAAACCTATAAGCAGCATTTCATTAAAACATGGCGTTTGCTTGGTGAAATCTACACACATTTTCAGCAAAAACTCAATAATGAGAAGAAAGCTTACGAGGGTATGATGTACAAGGACGTGTTGCAGCAATTAGAAAGCAGTAAACTGATACTGTCTTATTCACAAATTACCTTTGTCGGCTTCAATGCTTTGACATTAAGTGAAGAGAAAATATTTAAGACAATTGCAAAATCTTATACTGCAAATTTCTATTGGGATGTTGCAGATGATTTTATGGAAAATAAGCATCATGAAGCCGGTATTTTCATGCGGCTGAATAAGCATGTATTTCATACAAAAAACAATCACTGGATAAATCAGCAAGCGATACAAAAAGAAGTGACAATTTGCGGTATTGCGTCGGATGTAGGTCAAGCTCAATATGCGGTTTCGCTTTTGTGTGAAGATAAACACAAGCAAGTTGCTTTAGTGTTGTGCGATGAGCAATTGCTGCATCCGCTTTTATATCATGTAGAAGCAGACCAGTGCAATATTACCATGGGCTACCCGGCTCGTTATCATGAAGTGTTTGCTTTTACAACACAGCTCATACAATTTTATTCGAGAGCCAGACTGCGTGAACAACAAACAGATTTTTATTACCGTGATGTTTTAGGGTTAATGCAATCTGTATTTTTGAGACCTAAAATTCGTGATTTAGAAAAACTACAGGCAACAGCAAGCTATTTTGTACCCTATTTTCCGGAAAATTATATCCGGGATTTCTTTCCCGATTTTCTGTTTATCCGGGAATATTCATTTACGGCTATCCTTCATCAGGTTATTGCCATTATACAATCATCTGAATTTGATGATGCCTATTTTATTCCGGTACGAGAAGCGATTATAGAATCACTATCTTCATTTGTCGATTTGATAGCACGTAAGCAGTTAGAATTATCCCGTGAAATTTTACCGCAGCTTTATCGTCAGTATTTCTCAGGCATTAAAATTCCATTTGAAACAAAAACAGAAAGCCGGGTGCAAATTATGGGTTTTCTGGAAACACGACTCATGGATTTTGATGAAGTTATTATACTTTCAGCAAATGACGATAAATTGCCCGGCAGTCATAAGAACAATTCTTTTATACCCTATAATTTGCGCAAAGGTTTTGGCTTGCCAACTTACGAACAGGCTGATGGCATTGGTGCTTATCACTTTTACAGATTGCTGAAGCGTGCAGAAAAAATTACTTTGCTTTACAACAATAAAAGTGGCGAAGACAGCAGTGAAAAAAGCCGTTTTATCAGACAGATAGAACATGAATGGACATCTAAGGCAGGTACGCTCAAGCATAAAGTGATACTGCCGGAAACAAAAACGGACTTACCTCCTGAGCAGGAGCAACCCATTGAAATAAAGAAAACAGATGCAATGAAAGTACAATTGGCAGAACGGGTATATTCACCTACTGCACTAAAATTGTATATCAAATGCCCTTTGCAATTTTATCTGCGCTATGTAGAGAAAATTAAAGAGCCCGAACAATCGGATGACGACTTTGATGATGGTACATTCGGACTTATTTTGCATAAAACATTAGAACTTATCTATAAACCCTATATCGGAAAGACGATTTCTGAAGAGAATATCATCGCATTTTCATCTGTTTTATTTATTCGTAAAAAAATAAAAGAAGCATGCGAATCGGAAGATTTGAAACTGCCGAAAGAAATTCTAAGCAGTCGGCATCAATTGCAATTTAAAGTGATAGAAACCTATGTGAAACGCATATTAGTTAATGATGCCAAAGAAAAAAAATTGCAGGTATTACATACGGAACAGAAGTTTAAATGGGAAAATTTACCTTTGGAAAATGGAACTTTTGTTGTCTTGGAAGGAATATTTGACCGTGTAGATAAAATGGATGAAAACACGATACGTATCATAGATTATAAAACTGGTGTAATTCACTTGCCGGATTTTCCTAATGAAGATGAACAGCCTGACAAGTTTTTAGAGAGTCTCTTTACGTTTACAGATAAAAATCATGATTACAGTGCAGCATTTCAGGGGCTTTTATACGCACTGATGTACTACAAATTATTTAACTGCACCCATATTATTGTCGCTTATCATCATACCCGAACCATCACTTCTGGACTGAGTTATCTCAACGAAGGCAAACCTATACCTGTTGATTTATTGCTGTCATTTGAAAAAAGATTATCAGATTTGCTGAGTGAAATTATTTATAAACAAGATTCTTTTATTCAATCTGAAAATAAAAATGCGTACGACTATTCGCCGTACGCAGATATGCTTGGTGTAAATTAGTAATGATTAGTGAATATCTTTCCGTTCAGTAGAGTACGATGTAACATCGCCTTTCTCACGTTTTAGATTTTCAAATTCTTTTTGCACCATGGTTTGTTCGTCGCCATGATAAGTTTGCCAGTATTGATAACCGATTACAGCACCCCAAATTATGGTAACAAAACTTAAGCCCGGCGTAAACCACATTAAGCCAAAAGCTTTTGCCAGCCAAATGAAACCAATTACCAGTGCATATATCATGGCATGGCGTTTAAATTTGGCTCGTTTTTGAGCCATTTCCCAAAGTTGCGCATCATTCTTATTAAATTCTCCCAGTTCGTTCATTTTTATTTTGTTTTCCATTATAACGCAAAATCTCTCCAAAAAATTCCCTGAAATCAAAAATTATTTCATCACTTGTTTGATAATAGGCAATTTGGCATTGTAGGGCGGATAACGCAAAGGCACATCCGGCCAGGTTACTTTATTGCAAACCGGTTTTTTATGTGTAAAGGTATCGAAACTGTATTTGCCATGATAAGCGCCGATACCGCTATTGCCAATACCGCCAAAAGGTAGCTGGTCGTTGATAAAATGAGAAATAGTATCATTAATACAACCACCACCAAACTGTATAGTCTGGATAAACTGTTGCTGAGTATCATAACTGTTGGAAAAGAGATAAAATGCCAGAGGTTTCTCAAAACGTTTGATGATGGCAATAGCTTCTTCCATAGAGCCAATAGAAATGGCAGGCAATATGGGGCCGAAAATTTCATCTTGCATCAAAGGATGTTCTATGTCGTCTATTTCAATGAGCGTAGGTGCAATATAGCGGGTTTCCTCATCTGTTTGTCCGCCGGTAATAATATTACCGTCAACTATCATAGCCGCTAACCTTTTGAAATGTTTATCATTGATGATGCGGGGATAATCTGTGCTTTCCTGAATATTATTGCCATAAAACGAGGTTACACTATTTGCAAAAGCCGAATAAAATTTATCCTTTACATCTTCATGAATCAGAAGGTAATCCGGTGCAACGCAAGTTTGTCCGCCATTCAAAAATTTTCCCCAGGCAACACGTTTTGCCGCCACTTCCACATCGCTGTTTTTATCTACCACACACGGGCTTTTTCCGCCCAATTCCAAGGTTACAGGCGTCAGATATTCTGCGGCAGCACGGGCAATTGTTTTGCCTATTTCAACCCCTCCAGTAAAGAAGATATAGTCATAGCGTTGCGCCAGCATTTCATTATTATCTGAATGTTCTTCGAGTACAGTTAAGTATTGCGTACTGAAATTATCTTCAATAATTTTATAAATGAGATGATGCGTATTTAATGCAGCTCTGGGTGGTTTGATAATGCAAGTATTACCTGCTGCCATAGCACCAACAACCGGAGCTAAAGTTAATTGAAAAGGATAGTTCCATGCACCGATAACCAGACATACGCCGTATGGTTCCGGATAGATATAGTTTTTAGACGGGAAATTGGCAAGGGTATCTTTTACCAGTTCAGGAGTTGACCATTTCTTTACGTTTTTTATCATGCAATTGATTTCTTCATACACTACTCCTATTTCTGTGGCGTATGTTTCAAATTTAGACTTGCGAAAGTCGGCATACAATGCATCATATATTTCATCTTCATGTGCTTTAATAGCATTCTTTAGCCGCTTTAGTTGTTGAATTCTGAAATCAACGTTTCGTGTAGAACCCGATTCAAAATAAGTGCGCTGCTCTTGCACGAGCTGAGCTATGCCGGAAGTGGAAATTGTAGTTTTCATAAGCTAAAAATACTAAAATTAGATGTAATGCTACTTTACACAAGCTAATTAGCACCAGTATCATTCCTTTTAATTAGGATTTTTAACATCATCCACGAATTAGATTTTGTTATATTCGCATAAATAAACAAAAAAAATGTTCAAAAAAACACAGCTGGCAGCAGCAATTCTGATTTGGAGTTGCATCACGTTTGCCCAAAATGGAAGTTTAGTCTTTAATACCGAAGTGGAAGGTGTAAAGCAGTTTACGCTTAAAGAAAACGGATTGCGCGTATTGCTCATTCCGGACAAAACCGCAGGAAATGTAGTTGTCAATATTGTGTATGAAGTCGGCTCTCGGCATGAAGGGTATGGAGAATCGGGTATGGCGCATTTACTGGAACATATGCTTTTTCGTTCTTGCAAAAATTTTGTCAACATTAAACAGGCTATAGCTGAGAAAGGTGCAATGGCAAACGGTACCACATCATACGACAGAACCAATTACTACGAAATACTGCCTGCATCAGATTCTAATCTCAACTGGGCATTAGCCATGGAAGCCGACAGGATGGTAAATTCCAAGATATTGCAAGAAGAACTGAATACAGAATTTAGCGTAGTGCGCAATGAATTTGAAATGGGCGAAAATGACCCTGATGCCATCCTGAATGAACGTATCTTGTCTACTATGTATTTATGGCATAATTACGGTAAATCGACGATAGGTTCTAAAGAAGATATTGAACGCGTAACGGCTGACAGGCTTAAAGCATTTTATCAAAAATATTATCAACCCGACAATGCCGTTTTAATTGTTGCAGGAAAATTTGATGAGGAAAAAGCCAAGCAATATATAGTACAAAATTTTGCTTCCATCCCGAAACCTCAACGCATTTTACAACCTACATATACTGTTGAGCCGCCACAAGACGGCATACGATACGTAGAATTGAAAAGAATTGGTGATATGCAGTCTATCCAATGGGCATACCATACTCCGGCACTGGCGGCAGATGATTATGCTGCCAACGATGTGTTGTTCAGCATACTTACGGATAATCCCAATGGCATTTTATATAAAAGATTTGTGGAAACAAAATTAGCGAACAGCTTATCAGGCTATACTTTTTCCAACCGTGACCCCGGAGCTTCCATGTATGATTTGATTTTGCCTAAAACAGCAGATATGGCACTTGTAGAAAAAGAGCTTTTTAAAATTCTGAATGGCATGGATACGCTAACGATTACCCAACACGATGTGGATCTGGCTAAAAGTTCAACCTTGAAATTCTGGAATAATATTACCGACAATACACAGCGTTTTTCTACATTCATTACAGATATTATTGGTGCAGGTGACTGGCGTTTGTGGTATAAATACCGCGATGATGTAGAGAAAGTTACTTTGGCAGATGTAAAAAAAGTGATTCAGAATTATTACAAACCCTCCAACTTGACTTGGGGAAAATTTATTCCGGATAAAAATCCGGACAGGGCAATAGTACCCGAGATAAAAGATATTGATGCTATCGTAGCAAATTATAAAGGAAGAGAAACGACTAAAATGACGGAATCCTTCTCTACGGATTATGACAGCATTCTGGCAAAAGTAAAATCCAACAAAACTAAAAATGGATTAAAATATATTCTATTACCCAAGCCTACCAAATCCGATGTGATATTGTTTTCCGTTGATTTGCGATTTGGCAATGAAACAGCATTGCAAAACACACAGGGCATAAATAATGTGCTGGCAAGTTTAATGGAAGAGGGTACGACAACACAAAGCAAAGAAAAAATTGCAGAAATGCTGAACAAGCTAAAATCTGAGATTAGTTTTTCAGGCAGGGCAAGTTCTTTATCTATAAATGTAAAGACGACAAAAGCAAATTTTTCCGCATGTATGGATATACTAAAGGATATGCTGATGAATCCAAAATTAAGCGAAGCGGATTTTCAAAAAATCATTCAGCAAAATATCAGCAATATAGAGGAGTCTATGAATGATCCTGAGGCTCGGGCACAAGAAAAGTTAGACAGACTTACTACCGCTTATCCGTCATCACATCCATTTTACGCCTCTACTTTTGAAGAACAACTGGCTTATTACAAAAACATGAAACTTAGTGAAGTGAAAGCATTTTACGATAAGTTTTACGGAGCTAATTACGGTATCGGCGTTGTAGTTGGGGCATTAAATGAAACAGCAGTGGCAAAAGCAATGGAAAATATTTTCGGGAAATGGAACAGTAAAACGAGCTGGCAGAAAATCAATGATAAATATTTTGATGTAAAACAGCAAACCGTTACAGTAAATACTCCTGATAAAACAAATGCAGTATGTTCCGGCAATATCAACTTGAATATTTCTATGCAGCATCCTGATTTTCCTGCCCTCTATATGGCTGATTATTTATTGGGTGGAGGTGCCTTTTTATCTTCGAGAATAGCCCAACGCTTACGCGAAAATGAGGGCATGAGCTATGGTGCCGGATCTTATGTCTATGCAGATTATAATAATAACTTCGGAAATTGGGGAATGTATGCCATCTTTAATCCGGCTTACAAAAACCGTTTAGATTCAGCATTGCTTGATGAAATTCATCTGGCTTTAGATAAAGGGTTTACCAAAGATGAGTTGGAGAAAGCAAAAATAGCATGGATGCAATTACAGAACAGCAGGCTCGGTACAGACAATTCACTGAAGTCATTATTTATGGGCTATCTGGATGTTAACCGTGATTTGAAAGACAGAAAAGTATTTCAGGATAAAGTAAAGGCATTGACAATAGAACAGGTAAATGCTGCACTGAGAAAATATTTTGATTTAACTAAGCTGGTATTAGTTTATGCCGGAGATTTTAAGCATTGATAAAAAAAGATGCGGGGTGCGCCTTTGGCGCACCCCGCATCAGAAAATATCTAACCAAATAAATCCTATTTTTTAGATGCAGTTTTTGTTGTTTTAGTTGCAGCTTTCTTTGCAGTAGTAGTCGCTTTTTTCGCAGTAGTTGCTGTCTTCTTAGCCGGCGTAGTCGCCTTTTTAGCAGTTGTGGTTGCTTTTTTAGCTGTTTCTGCTACTTTTTTTACTGTAGTATCTACTTTCTTAGCCACCTTTCCGGCATCAGCTTTTACTGTTTTTTCAGCTTTAGCAGCAGATGCTTTTACGTCTTTTGCTACTTTCTCAACTTTAGTTTCTACCTCTTTTCTGGCTTTATTAAAGTCTTTTTCTACTTTAGCCGTTACTTTTTCTACGCTTTTTTGAAAATCTTTGGCTGCTTTTTTTACTTCTTTTTCCAAAGAGTTAGACACTTTCTCAGCTTCTTTAGCAAATTTTTCAGCTCTTGCTTTTGCTTTCTCTTCGCCGGTATTTACTTGTTCATTGATAAATTGAAATGCTTTTTCTACTTTTTCTTTAGCATCATCCACCAGGTTTTCTGCTTCAGCCAACACGTTTGAGCGAACTTTATCTACATCAACAATTTCGTTAATTCTCCCTTTTATCTTTTCGCCATATTCCTGTAAGTTTTCACGTTGTCCTTCTAACTGAACTTTTAAGTCAGCAGTAAGATTTTGGATATTGCTGCGTACTTCTTCAATTTTTGAATTGAAATCTTTTAGTAAAGTATCAAATGCTTCTTGAAATTTTTTTGTTGAATCCATGATATTATATTTTTATTTGTACAAAATTATTTCATTTGGATTAATTGACAGTTATTGCCACATTAAACTATTCTGAATAAAAACAAATTGATTTTAAATTACTTATACGCCAATGAGAATTTGAAGTTAAGTGGTTTTTGTATATTAATTATATATTATTATATTTTAAAAACTGTAAATTTTAGTTGACTCCATTCAGATGCTTTGTGCTGCTTTCTGATAGAATTTAACTAACTTCGTGAAAAAAATAAGCAATATGTTATTAATTATGAAAGACAGCGTAGTGAGTGTAGACTACGAACTTAAAGTGGATGACGGCAACGGAAACTTGATTACAGCTGATAAATCCCAGCCGGGACAACCTTTGGTTTACTTACATGGTTCAGGTCAGTTATTGGCTGAATTTGAGAAAAATCTGTTGGGAAAAACAGCAGGTGATACAGTGAGTTTTACAGTATCTGCTGAAAACGGTTATGGCACACGAAGAGATGAGGACATTGTGGAAATTCCGGTTGACAGCTTTAAAGGACAAGACGGAAATCTTGATACTACAGTTGTAAAAGTGGGCAATGTATTGCCGATGATGGACAATCAGGGTAATCAGTTTCAGGGTATTGTAGTAGATGTAAATGATCAATTCGTTGTTATGGACTTCAATCACCCGATGGCTGGAAAAGAATTAAATTTTACTGTTACCGTTTTAAATGTTCGTCCAGCTACTGCTGAAGAACTGGCACATGGACATGTACACGGAGAGGGCGGACACCATCATTGATAGAATGATAAATTCCAAGTGTTGAATGTTGATGAGTTTGTAAAAAGTCTGCTTACATAATCATAAATTGTAAAAGAATATAAAAATCCAGATGGATACGGTAGTAAACCAGCATTGAAAATGCTTATGTTTTTTTATCTGAATATTACTACTGCTTTTACTTACAATTATAGCATCATGCAAACTATAAAAAATCAAACTTTAAAAAACAACGTACTGCAAAAACCGTACAGAGCATCAACCAATTTTTGGCTGAGCGATAAAATGTTGCGGAATTATTTTGAACAACATGTCAAGCAGGATGCTCAGTCGTTCATGTTGCCATTTCTCTATAACACTGGAGAGCTTGCAGCCGGTGAAATGAATGCATGGTCTTTAACCGCAGATAAACAAACTCCGGTTTTAGTAAAACGCAATTATTGGGGAGAAACGATTAACAAGATTGAGTTTCATCCGGATTATTTCAAGTTGTTGGATGTGGCGGTGAAATCTCACATGTTTACGGTGAAGTGGAAACCCGGGTATCGAAATAAATTTAACGGTCAATTACATTTGTTAGGCTTCCTGTCAGGTTTTTTATTTGCACAAACTGAAAGCAGTCAATATTGTCCGTTATGTATGACAGATGGTGCGGCACGTATTATTGACCGGTTTGCAAATGACGCTGACAGGGAGCGTTTACTGGAACATATCTTCACCCAAAATTATCTGGATTTGTACACCGGCGCCATGTTTCTTACTGAGAAAACAGGCGGATCGGATGTGGGTGCAAATATTGTAGAAGCCCATCACGTACAAGATGACATCTATACGCTTAAAGGCGAAAAGTGGTTTTGTAGTAATGCCAGTGCAGAAATAAAATTGGTTTTGGCTCGTACTAATCCCGAAATAAAAGGAACACGCGGATTGAGTATTTTTTTAGTGGAACAATACTTGGAAAATGGTGAACGAAATCCTTTGGATATTGTCAGGCTTAAGGATAAACTGGGAGTGCGCAGTATGGCTAGCGGAGAGTGCATTTTTGAGAATACACAAGCTAAATTAATTGGCAAGGAAGGAGAGGGGTTCAAAATCATGACGGAAATGATAAACCTTTCGCGTTTATATAACAGTGTGGCCGCCATAGCATGTATGCGTCGTGCATTGCATGAAGCTTATCAATATGTACAACAACGCATCACTTTTGGAAAGTACACGATTGAGCATGCCATGGTTCAAGAAAAATTGATGGAGCTTGGTCTTCTATATCAGCAAAATTTTTACCTCACGTTCAGATCAATAGCGGCTTTAGATGCCGCTGATAACGGCAACGAAACAGAATCAGGATTGGTGCGTCTGCTTACTCCGATGACTAAAAAATTTACAGCCGAAAAGAGTGTTTATCTTAT
>DAOQII010000067.1:0-10163 GCA_035339455.1 Chitinophagales bacterium | reverse complement strand
CGGCGAATGCCATTGCCACTACCAATACTGCTGCTGCTGCTGCCATGCTGATGTGGGTATTTGTTGATGCTTTGCGCGGCTATAAAGTATCTTCCATTGGGGCTTGTATAGGGGCTGTGGTGGGTTTGGTAGCCATTACTCCTGCTTGCGGATATGTAAATGTAGGAGAGAGTATTGCTGTGGGGGCACTTTCTGCCTTAGTGAGCAATTTTGCGGTACATTACAAAAATAAATCTACCTTAGATGATACCCTTGATGTATTTCCTTGCCATGGTGTGGGCGGCATTATGGGGATGTTTTTTACCGGGGTATTTGCTGCCGATTACGGAACAGGATTAAAAACTGCCGATTGGGGCTTGATGTATGGGGTATATCATACCTTTACCGTACATATTATCGCCTTGATTGGTGTTGCAGCATTTGCTTTTACGGGTTCTTATATCTTATATTTTATTACCGACAAAATACAGCCGATGCGTGTGTCAGCAGAAGAAGAAGAACTGGGCTTAGATATCACACAACACGGCGAATCTTATCAGACATTAAGCATAGACCTATAGAAAAACAACTCTTTCTCATTTCATGCTACTTTGGCAAAGGCAGTACACCATGTGCTGCCTTTGCCTTTTTTTGTGAAATGCATATCTTACTTTAAATACTGCATTTTATTTTGACTGGGATTGAGATAAATTGCAATAAAAAACAAAGTTGATTTCAGATTATTAGCTTCACCTAAACAATTAGAATAAGACAATGCTACATGCCACACACCATCATTATTATGAAATAAGAGTTAGTTTGATAATAATAAAATCTGTAATTTCTAATAGAGAATATTAACTTGAACTCAAGTATTAGCCAATAATTTTGACTCGTTTTGTTTATAATTCATTGATATGATTTAATGTATGCTATTTTTCAGTTAGGAAGTAGGGAACACATATAAAAAAAGAGGCTGTCTCAATACTTGAAACAGCCTCTTTTTATTTGGATACGTATCTGAGAAAATTTAGGATTTTAAAACCTCAGAGCCTTTATTTTAACTTTTAAGACAGCCTATTCTTTTTATTAATATCAATGTCTATGGAGTAACATCACTAGCGTTTCTCAGGATAAGTTGTTTAGTACTACCGTTTAAGTTTGCATATCCAACAATATTAACTGTACTTGTAAGATAAGATTGGTTTACAAATTCAGCACTAGGAACCATAGTCGCCGTTCGCACAAATGATGCTATACTGCCTGTTGCATCTGTAAATGTTAATGTTCCGGAATATAGTCCACTACCACCTGAGATTGTTACTCCAGTTACTTTTATTAACTCTGATTCATAATCATTAAAATTAGAAATGAGCGTTGCAATTGTAACTGTTTGAGGTGTAACATTTACATTTGAAGCAATTTTAGTAATTTTTGCATTTTGAATAGTTCCGATTTGTAATGAACCATTACTGAATCTTTGTAAGATATCTGCATTGCCAATCTTAACTTGAACTTGATCACCTTTATTAAAATTAGGACTAGAAGATGCCATACGCACTACTATTCCACCTGTATTATCCTGTATTGTTAAGTTTTGTGCTAAATTATTACTGTCAGCTATTGAAGAAATTACAACACCAGTAATTAGAAGGTCTGAACCTACAGCTACATTACTACCTGTGTAGATATTTCTTAATGTAGAAATATCTGCAGGGCTATAAACCGTTATTGGATTACATCTTGTACCACCACTAAAATCAAAATCTGAAAGATTCCGAATAGTAAGCTGCTTAGAAGTATTATAAACACTATATACACCTATAAAATCACCATGACCTGCTGGGACGAGCTCATTTGCAAAGAGTGCATAATTGCTAGTTCTTACTTCTATCTTTGGATCTGTCCCAGGTAATGTATCGCAAACATTCAAATTTCTTGAGATAGATTGTTGATTAATTATATCCGCATATGGTAATCCTACTGCAGCTTCTTCAAATTCTGTATTTTGGATTTTTATTAATCTTGCTTGATATGAGTTATTTAGCTGTGAGTAGGTAACTACTATGGGTGTAACCGCATTTCCTGTCGGGCCTTTTACAATTACTTTGTCAGCCAAATCTGACGGAATATTTCCAACCGCAGGCTGCCCGGTAGAATTGTCAACAAAGCCGCCAAGCTGCAAATAGTTATGATAAGCTCCCAATACCAATCCTTTACATTTTACATATATTTTTCTTCCTTGAGGAAAATCGGTATACAAATAACTTCTTTCTATCAGTACAGGAATACCTGCCGTTCCATCATCAATTACAATTTGTTTGTAAAAGTTGCCGTCTTTGTCATCAGCGGTTACAATTCCACTAATCGTTACATCATTGGTAATAGTAATAGGCAAACCACTGGTAAAATATTTACGCAAGCTGTCTATTGTAATTGTTGTCAAATTCGGATCCGGTGTATTGCCACTCGGTTCATCATATTTCTCTTTCTTGCACGAGCTGAGCGTTATGGCTGTAATGGCTACAAACGCTATTAAAAATCTTTTTATCATGGTTGTATTCATTGTTGCTATTTTATTTTTTATGAGTATTTATTTTTTAGAATCTGAATGTTAAGTTGGCATAAAAGTTTATTCCGTAGGCATAGCTGTATTTAGGAGCAAATTTCATCGGGTCTTTTTCAGCATAATCAAATCGCATTTGTTCTCTGCCGCTTACGATGAATTTTTTATTATTGGTGATGTTTGACAGTCCCGCATTGATGACTAAATAATATTTATTGGCATACTTGCCCTTCATGTTTTTAAAGGTTGATTTTAATCTCCACGAATAGCCGCCGCTCATATCTAGTGTCCATTGTCCTTTTGGTGATGTTCTCTCCTGATTGATGATAGAATACCATAAGTCAGAGTGATAAGGAACAGCATCGGTTGCATTATCCGTTCGGTGAGTAGGAGCAAAATCAGTATATATCCAGTCAAAGAAATTCACCCCGGCACCTATATACCAGAATTTTTTACTCCTGTAAAACAGACCCAAATTATAGGCCATTTGCGGCGTGTTTGCCACGTTGAAGTTTTTGCTGTAGATGACTTCTTCTGTTCTTAAACTTGGATTATCATCAGCCGTCATAATACCCTTTTGTCTGCTGGTATATTTATATTGTCCCATAGAGGTAGCAAATGTCAGGCTCAGTCCTTTGTACAATGGAGCTTCCAATGCCAGTTCTCCGCCATAATGTCTTTTATTAATACCGCTTATCGTGTAATTGATCATCGTATAGATATCGTCGTTAAAATAGACAATAGTGTTGCTTCCGTTTAAGAATTCGGTGTAAAATAATGTAGCTCTCAACTTCAGTTTATTTGAATGTAAGATATAACCCAGTTCGGCAGAACCGATTTTTTCACTGCCGGGGTTGTAGGTGCTGTTCGTTGTTCGCGGTGAAATGAATACATTATCCCAATAAGGTGCACGAGTGGTATACATTCCGTTTGCGTAGATATAATTTTTACCGTTTATTTTCACGGTTAATCCCGCTTTTACGCCGTAGTCAATATAACTGAATTTTTGAGAAACGCCTTCTGAGTTGGTCGGGTTCAATCCGTTTTTAAAATACCCTTCACGCCATTGTTTGGTATATTCCAGTTTGCCGCCTACAAAGAAATCTATATGTTTGAATTTGAAAGTAGGCTGCGCCCAAACGGAGGCTACATGTATATTGGACGAATAATTATAGTCATATTTATCGCCTTTGTACACCGCATGATTAGGGTTGTTTAAATCGGAATAAGCAGCACTTGGGTTGGATACTGAATCCGACTCAATATATTCATCCACATCCATATAAAAATCTCCTCCCAGCAGGTC
This sequence comes from Chitinophagales bacterium, assembly GCA_035339455.1. Classification (GTDB taxonomy): domain Bacteria; phylum Bacteroidota; class Bacteroidia; order Chitinophagales; family JADIYW01; genus JADJSS01. The sequence continues at coordinate 6,312 of DAOQII010000067.1, read as the reverse complement.
TTTCACTCGTTTGAAATTAATCACTTTCTGAAATTGATAAGATGCACCTGCCGTTAAATCAGCTAGTTTTTTAAAGGTGTGATTATAAACAGTATTGAAATTAAGACGTTGGTATTTTTGAACATCTTCCCCTAAAATATAATGCGCTCTTTTGCCGGTTACAGATTTAGCGGCATCGCCGTCAATATTCGTTATCGTAACACTTTCTCCATTTTTATTGGCAAAATAGATATCATCCCATTTTACTTGTCTTGTATATTCACTGTTTTGCCATAGCTCTGCAACCAAGGCTTCCTGTAGTGAATCATCCTGATAGCTGGGCAAATATTTGTAGTAATCCGGTCTAGGGTCATTAGCTTTGTATTTGTCAATTCCGGATAAGGCTCGTTCGCCAAATGAATAGCCGATACTAGTTAACAAATTACCATAATCGTGTTTCCACTCGTGCGTTAAAATTATAACAGGCTGATGGCGATATTCTACTCTTGCATTGCGTACTTTGCCATTTTGCAAACCCCAGTTAGGGTTGTAATAATTTGTTCCGGCTAAATCATAGGCTTCCTGAACTACATTTGCCGCTTTGCCTTGTTTTGTGGGCACGCCAAAGGCAGTTAAGGCTAATGAATTATTGTGTTTAAAAAACTTTTCTATAGATGCGAAATAAGATAAACTTTGCATGTAAGTTCCTTTTACATAGCCTTGTTTTGCCCATCTTCCAAAAACAGATGCAGAAAAACTCCAGCCTTTTTTAGTAATGCCCGAACCCCATGTAGCACCGCCACGGATATCATATGTTCTGTTTGAAGCACTAATCGTAATACTGGTTTGTTTGCGTTGTTTGGATGCACGCATATCAATTGCATATAAGCCACCAATGGTACCGAATGCAAATGTGGATGCCCGCATACCAAATGAGTTTTCGCGGTTGCGAGTAACATCGTTCAACCCCGACCACAGATTATATGCAGAGAATCCATTATCAATATATTCAGTAGGTATGCCGTTTACATATGTTTCAAAATAATCGGCATCATATCCTCTGATTTTAAAACGAGAAATACTCCAGGAAAAACTGGCAGCCTGAATAAAAGGATCCCGACCCGCATTCAGTACTGGAGAAACGCCTTGACTGTAACCGCTTTCATCAGAAGTTTCCATGTCTTCCAAGGTTACAGTAGGAACTTCAAGATAGGTGCGTGAGGTATCTGGTACTCCTGCCTGCACTTTTAGTGAATCATCCTCTTGTTTTGAAAAACCCAACAGAAAGCATGTGCTCAGTAAGGCAGACAAATAGATGTTTTTATTCATAAAAAAAAAGTTGGTATTGATTTTGATTGTTGCTATGTAAAAGTAAAGATAAAAATAGATATGCGAGTTCTTTTTCACTAAAAATTCACGACAAATAGGGATGAATTAATCAACAAAAATGTACATTTGATTATGAAAATTAAAATGCTTTTCTGTGCGGGGATTTTTCTGATGATAAATTCCGTTTTTGGACAAAAAACTACCTATAATATTATCGTCGGAGGGTTCTATAATCTGGAGAATTTCTATGATACAATTAATCAACCCGGTGTGGATGATGAAGATTTTACGCCCAATGGCAGTTATCATTATACGGCCGAAATCTTTAAAGATAAAGTAAATCATCTAGCTGAAGTTGTGTCTTTAATCGGTACAGACCAGTCGCCGGATGGCTTGGCATTTATGGGTTGTGCTGAGATTGAGAATAAGTCGGTTTTGGAAACACTGGTCAATCATCCTAAGTTAAAAACCAGAAACTATCAGATTGTACATTACAACGGACCGGATTTGAGGGGAGTAGATTGCGGGTTTATTTATAATCCGAAATACTTTAAAGTGCTGGAAAGCCAGTCTATAACTGTAGATTTAAAGCAAGTAGTGAATGATTGGCGTCCTACTCGAGATATTTTGTATGTAAAAGGAATATTAGGCAATACAGATACGGTGCATATTTTTGTAAACCACTGGCCATCCAGACGTGGCAGTACGGAGGCAACTGCTCCTTTGCGCGAATTTGCCGCCGCAATTGATAAACGACTTTCTGATTCTATTATGGCTATCAATCCTGACGCAAAAATCATTGTGATGGGCGATTTAAATGATAATCCTGATGATCCGAGTATGACAAAAGTATTGGCTTGTTCAAGCAAAAGAGAGAAAACGAAAGACAAAGGATTTTATAATCCATGGGTAGATTATACCAAAAAAGGCTTGGGTACATTGGCATTTAACGATAACTGGGGATTGTTTGACCAAGAAGTATTTTCTAAAGGATGGCTGGACAACAAGCAAAGCGGTTACTTTTTACACAAAGCCTACATTTTCAAGCGTGATTTTATGGTACAAAAAACCGGGAAATATAAAGATTATCCTAAACGTACTTGGGATTTCAATATTTATAACGCTGGCTATAGCGATCACTTTCCTACCTATGTTGTTTTTCTGAAGGCAGTTACTCCACAATAATTTGTTTGGTTGTGGTTGCTTTTTCAGAATTTAGCTGAAGTAAGTATAACCCTTTTGGCAAATCATGGGTATTGATTTCAAATGTTGTATTTAATGCTGTTTGATTAAATACAGTTCTACCCAAAATATCGGTAAGCGTTAGCTGATAGGTATCATTATTTTCGGTTCGAATATGTAAAATATTTTTTACCGGATTCGGGAATATTTCTACACTTAAATTTTGTTTTTGTAAAAGTGCAGTTGGCACGCAAGACGCTGACAGTCCGTTTGGACCGAACACTTTTTCCGCCCATTCAGGATGGTCGATATATGGATTTCTGTTGCCTTGCAAGTATTGAACAGCATCATTCCTGCTACGCTCTTGGGTACTTGGCGGATCGAGTTTATGCCATTTTACGCAAAGTTGCAGCAGCCAGGATTTGAATCCTGGATATTTATTGCCATCCAGCATATTTCCGGCAATACTGCGGTTTGTCCAGTTTACAATAGAATCTTCATAACGTGTAATGACATACAGATATGCTCTGGCAAAATCACCTTTAAAAGAATCTATAGGTTCAAATACATTTGTATTGCTGTAGTTATAATTGGATGCTGTTTTAGAGGTACCGATTTTGGTGCCGTTATGAGAAGTATAAAACGGTGAATTTACATATCCCAATGGCAGGTTGCCTTTTCTGAAATTTACATAATTATCAGAAGGCCATATAAACATCAAGTCTGAATACATCGGGTACATATCAGTTCCTCCAAACCACGATTTTGGAAATACGTGTTCTTTGTCATAGCAAAAGCACTCCGTAGAAGAAGATCGTCCCAAACAAAAATCTGCTGGATATTGAAAATTGCAATAATCTGTTCCAAATGGATTTTCAGAACTGTATTTGTCAATAATCGCATTTCCGGTTCCTGTTTCAGAGGGTTTATAATCCGTAGAATTAAAATAATTATCTACTTGCGCATATGGGATAACCGTAGTGTTGGATTTAATTAAATTATATAGCTGTGTTTTAAAATTAGCACATGATTTTGTTGTATCCAAACTGTTATAATAAGTACCCGGGCCGGCTATAGCAGATGCTATTAAAAAATGTAGGCTAATAAGTGTGTATATTTTTCTCATATGATGTAAAGGTAGTAAAAATAAAAAAGCCCGACTTTTTTTGTCGGGCTTTTTTATGTTGTTTAATGTCAATTATTCTACTCTGAAAGTAGCAGAAGAAATCTCATTATTGCTGATTAGACTTAATATGTAAATGCCTTTGGATAAGTCTCCAACCGGAATTGTTAATTGTGTTGCTGCGTGATCAACAGATGTGCTGCTTACTTTTCTGCCCATCAAATCAGTAACTTCAAATACAATATTTTTACCGGAAATCCCTGCTTCCAACTTAACCGTAAGATTGCCATTAGCAGCTACCGGATTTGGATACATGCTAAACTGAGCCGTATTATTTACTCTCACTGCGGTAGCAATGCCGGTTTTAACAGTAGTATTAGCTACTCCGGCATAATTTGGTCCATTTGTACAAGATCTGTTGTTAAAGCTGACAACAAGAATTTTGTACACGGTATTTGGAGCAAGTCCTGTTAAGGTAATTGTTGAATCTGTACCTCTATAATAAACTACTGGTGGAGTTGTTCCATTTGAAGGTAAGGTTGAAGTAACCGGATAAAATGCACTGTCATGAATCGTAACAAAGCCAATTGTAGTTGTTGGGGCGGCTGCCACCATCACACTGTCTGCATTTGCAGGATTTGTCCATTTAATGCTAATCGTAGTTGTAGTAGAATCCAGTTTTACAATAGATGTTGTAGAAACACCACTTGGTTGAGAACAATCGGTTCCGGCAGCTGTTCTGATAAGCGTAGATGCCAGGCCTGCATAATTTGGTCCATTAGTACAGTTTCTGTTGTTAAATGGAACTATCAGAATTTTATATACCGTATTCGTCAGTAAACCGGTTAATGTCAAAGTAGAATCAGTACCTCTGTAGTAAACAATCGGAGGTGTGGTGCCGTTTGAAGGCAAGGTAGAACCCACAGCATAAAAAGCACTGTCATGTATGGTTACAAATCCAATAGTAGTAGTAGGAGCTGCTGCAACCATGACACTGTCTGCATTCACAGAATTTGTCCATTTTATAGTGATGGAGTTGGTCGTAGAGTCTACTTTTATAATAGATGTATTCGAAATACCTGTTGGTTGAACACAATCTTGCAAAGGAGCAGTACCGGTAGTTGTGGTATCAGCTCGTAATGGAGAAGTTCTCAAATAATTAGGACCATAAGTACAAGTGTTAAACGGAACAACTGCAAAATAATAACGTGTTCCCGGCACTAATCCGGTTGCTGAAAAAGTAGTTCCTGTTCCTACATATACTACTTTAGATTTAAAGCTGGTGTATTTTATGGAATCGCCAACATTGTAAGCAGTACTGTCTAAAGGATAAGCCACATTTGAGCTCGTACTGATAACCACTACATAGCCTCCTGTTGGAGCAGGTGAAGCTGCAGTGAATTGTCCGGAAATCGTATTATTATTTACTGTGGTAAATGTCAAGTTAGTTGGTTTTGCTGTTGGCTCCGGACATGCATCTACAAATGTTTTTGCCGTATCTGTACCTGCAGATGTAGTTCTGTAGTTCGGACCTCCTGAACAGTTAGCACTATTATAAGGAAAAACATATGCATGATAAATCGTGTTTGCAACTAACCCGGTGGCATTAAATGTAGTGCTTGTCCCGTTGCTTACAACTTTGCCACTTCCTAAAGTTTGTCCTACAGTATACGTGGTTGCATCTGTAATTGCAGGAGGTGTAGATACACTATCCACTACTACTAAGTAACCATCTGAAGCCGGGCTGGTTCCGGTAAATGAACCGCTTGCGGTAGTTAAACCTGTTCCTGAAAAAACGACATTGGTAACAGAAGCAGTAGGTTCTGTACATGCTGCAACAGCACTTCCGGTAATAGTAACACTTAAATCATCCACTGCTAATCCATCATCACTACCAGATACGTCATTTTCTACCCATTTAATCCAAATGTTGGAACCCGGAGAAACTACAAAACCTGAAATAGTGAAAGAAATTGCTTTTCTGTTTAAAGCTAAATTACCATCTAAAGGTCCTGCTGCTGTAGCCGAAGTATCAATTGTAAATATACCCAAATCCGGCACTTTAATCCAACCGCTTGCACTTAATGAATCTACCCCGATATTGTAATAAAATGAAGTAGAGTCTAAACGCTTAGCAGGTTTTTGCCCTAATCTCCATTGTTCTGCAGTATAAGCAACAGTCATTCCGGTCATAGACAAGGAAGAGTTGTTGTTAAAACGTACCCCATAAGCAGGCTTTACAGAACTTGAACCCACAGTACCAAGAGCTCTGTCTGTATGAGTTGCAGGCATAGTATCGCCAAAACTATATAAGGCACCATTATTCATCATGCCATAGTTTGCTCGGTAAGTAGGAACAGATGCATACCAACCTGTTAGGTTAAATGCATTTGCAATACCCGTATCGGATAGGCTATTGAAATCTTGAGAATAACTTCCGGGTAAAGAAGTAATTGAAATCTGTGCTTTTGTTGCTATGACAACTAAAAAGAACAGACATAAAAGGCTTAATTTTTTTAGCATAAGATGAATTTTATTCGAAATGCAAAATTATTAAATTTTGTTAAAACCATTTGTTAAAAATGGCTTTAATATTAGTATTTTATGTGAATATCTTGTGTTGTTTGTTTATAACCTGAGTTCTGGATAAGCGTTTCAATTAAAAAATAGTTGATTTTTTATATAGAACCACCTCCTTT
>DAOQII010000066.1:0-10268 GCA_035339455.1 Chitinophagales bacterium | reverse complement strand
TCGACAGCCAAATTAAAAGGGGTCAGTATCAAAAAATGGCTTTTCCCAAATATCCTCGCGATGATGAATGACATAAATGGGCATGATAATATTTGTACCCGGTTCAATTTCATATCCGTTAATGTGGTCAGTTGCTAAATTTCTTCTGCCCATAATCCAAGCCGGAGGAAAACATCGCATAGATTCATCAATGACCTTTTTTAAATAATGCAGCCCCTTAATATTTTCCGGAGTTGGCAATTCACCTTTCAATTGCTCATCTATTTCTCGTTGTAAGATGGCTTTTTTTTCAGGATTTTGACCTAAGAGATAAAATGTCCAGGCTAATGCAATTTGTGTTGTTTCATGTCCGGCTACAAAAATAGTAAGAATCTCATCCCGTAGCTGTTTGTTGCTCATCGTTTCCCCTGTTTCTTTATCTACAGCATCCATCAGCATTGACAATAAATCTTCAAAATCGACTTTTGTTTTACGCCGCCTTTCAATCACATCATAAAATAGCGCATCCATTTCTGCAATAATCTGCTTTTGACGTAAATTGCGCTGCGTAGGTATCCACTCCGGCAACTGCACTAAGCTATCTATGCGTTGTGAAATAATTTCACTGGCTTTAGATACTAAATGATAGATCCGGTCGGTGGTATTGTCCACTTCATTATAAAACAAAGTATTATTTACCACATTAAGAGTAAGTTTATAGAGTACTTTATTCAAATTAAACAATTGCCCGCTTGCTGCGTAGGGTTTCATTTCATCTACAACCTGGCGAGTTTGCTCCAACATATTTTTAAACATCAATGCCAGTTTTTCTTTATGAAAAGCCGGCTGAGCCAATCGGCGTTGTCTTTTCCAAAATTCTCCTTCACTTGTCAGTAGCCCATTTCCCAAAAACATTTTGATACTGTCATAAGCGAAACTTTTAATGTAATTTTTATTATTATCAACCAGTACGTACTTCACCCAATCCGGATCAGACAATACCATCACTTTTCTTGTGGGTACTTTGATTTGATAGATATCACCCAGTTCGTTACGATTTTTCATCAAAAAATCTATTCTTTCATCCCGTAATTGCAATAGATTTCCAAATAAGATATTCCAAGAGTTGGGATAAGGCAAATCTTGCATTGTTTATTGACCAACATTTTTCATACTACTTAATTTGATTTTGAAAGCTAAAAATGATTTCGGAACTTTAGGCGAAATTAAGATGAAAAAATCACTAAACTTTATTTGGAAGTGGTTAAAACGGCTCACGATTGCCTTTTTTATCCTTAGCATAGTTTCTGTCATTTTATTTCGTTTTATTCCGGTGCCCTGTACACCGCTTATGGTTATCAGAGCTGTTGAACAAATTGCACATGGCGAAATGCCTAAAATTGATAAAGACTGGAGGCGGCTCAGTAAAATTTCAGCAGATATGCCACTTGCAGCAATGGCTGGAGAAGACCAGAAATTTCAAAATCATTTTGGTTTTGATGTGGATGCCATGAAAAAAGCTATGAAGAGAAATGAAAGGCTAAAGGCTAAGGGTAAACCCATAAAAGGTGGAAGTACTATCAGCCAGCAATGTGCAAAAAATGTTTTTTTAATTCCGGTGAGAAGTTATATCCGCAAAGCATTTGAAGCCTATTTTACAGTTTTGATAGAAGTTTTTTGGAGTAAAGACCGCATTATGGAAGTGTATCTGAATGTGATTGAAATGGGTGACGGCATTTATGGCATTCAGGCTGCTGCTAAAAACTATTATAAAAAGGATGCTAAAGATTTAACTGCTGCCGAATGTGCACAGATTGCAGCCGTGTTGCCTAATCCACGAAAATGGAATGCAGGGAAACCGAATGCATATGTTCTAAAACGCAAAAACTGGATACTCCGCCAAATGCGAAATCTGCCACAAGATGAAGAAGACCCAGAGGAAGCAGAAAAATAAATTTTAGTATCTCCTATTTTTATTGAACAAAAAGTGCTTTAACGAAAATTTAATTTAACAATTAAACAAACGTTTAATTAAATTTGTGGCATTAAACAATTGTTTAACTATGTCCATAAAGACAACAGATAAGCGGGATGAAATATTAGATGCTGCGGAAATCTTATTTGCAGAACATGGATTTGAAGCCGTTAGTGTCCGTGAAATCAGTAAAGCTGCGGATATTAATATTGCTATGATTTCATATTATTTTGGGTCTAAAGAGAAATTGTATGAAGAAGTTGTAAATCGTAAATTGATTTCCTTAAATCAGTTGCAAATGCACCTGAACAAATTGCCGACTTATCATCAGCAATTAATTACTTGTTTAGATATTTTGCTCGATAAACTTATAGAAAGAAGAAACTTTCAGAATATCATTTTCCGGGAGATTACAGTCAACCAACGAACTAAAATGTCTGATAAAATTGCAAGCGCTTTACATCAGAACTTTCAATTTATAGCAGATATAATACAGAAAGGAATAAAGAATAATGAATTTAAAAAAGTAGATGTAAATCTTACAGTAATGTCTGTTTTTGGAATTTTACGTATGTATGTTACATCCGGTAATATGGCTTGCAGAATCATGAATCTCCATCAATCTGAAGATATATTCAGTACTACTAACAAAAAACGTTTAAAAACACATCTTCACGAAATGCTCACCAACCATTTGATTAATTAAAAATTGATTCCATCATAATGAAAAAACACGCCATTAGTTTATTCTTCCTGTTTGTAACTGTACTTGCATTCGGACAAGAGACAAAAACAATCAGCTTACAGGAAGCTTTTCAGTTAGCAGCACAAAACAGCAAACAACTTAAACTTGACAGTCTGAAAAAAGAATCGCTATCTATTAAAAAGCAACAGACACAAAATGCTATGTTTCCGGTATTGGGTTTAACTTCTGCTTACACTCGATTGAGTAATAATATTGAACCCTTTAGCATCAGTGTTCCCGGTCTGGGCAGTATGGCTTTAAATCCTCAGATATTAAATCAATTTGTCAACCGCTTTTCTGTTCAGCAACCCATTTTTCAGGGATTGAGGAACTGGAATAATTTAAAGGCTATTAAATTACAGAACACTGCAGCAGATTTTGATATCCTGAAAGACAATCAAGACTTAAAATGGAATATTGTACAAACCTATTACAATTTATATAAGCTGCAGCAAACATCAAATCTCTTGGATTCTACCATTGCACAAACACAGGTGCGTATAAACGATTTGATAAAATTTAAAAAAGAAGGATTGATTTTAAATAATGATGTGATGCGTGCAGAATTACAAAAGACGAATCTGTTAGTTAGTCTTGCTGATGTGGAAAGCAATATTGAAACACTGAACTACAATTTAAATATCTTGTTAGGTCTGGGTGGCAACACGAAATTAATAGTTAGCGATATCCCGGGAATGGCCACTTATATAGCAATTTCCGGCGATTACAATCAGGCATTTGCAGGTCGCCCGGAATTAAATGCATTAGATTATAAAAACAAAGCGGCTGCATATCAGGTAAAAGCAGCTAAAAGTGCATACATGCCCACTATAAATTTTGTTGGAAACGGTTATTACAATAACCCTAATCAACGTGTATTTCCACAAGAAAACAAATTTAAGGCAACCTGGGATATTGGTGTTAGTGTAAGCTGGAATATCATGCAGGCCTATACGGCAAAAGCTGTTGTAAATGAAAGCAAGAATCAGAAGCTACAATTGGAAAATGCCATTGCACAAGCTAAAGAAGGCATACAAATGGAAGTAAATGCCAATTTGAAAGCTTATCAGGTGACACAAATGAAAATAGATTTAGCGCAAAAAGCTATTGAACAAGCCAAGGAAAATAAACGCATCCTAAATAATCGTTTCAATGCCCAGTTGGCTTTGTTAAATGATGTGTTGGAAGCTGACATTCTTTTATTGCAGGCGCAAACAACCTTATTAAATGCTCAGGCTGACCAGGCAATTGCCTATTATAAATTACAAAAAAGTTTAGGTGAAATAAAATAAAATGCCATGAAAAGTTTGGAAAAAAAAATAATTCGCATAAAGCAAGGGCAAAATAAGATAATGGCAATTCTGCTTTTTTATATTTTCATCTTAAATGCATGCAATGCTGATAAAAGTAAAGAAGTAAAACCAATAAGAAAAGATATTGACGAAATCGTATTTGCTTCCGGTACTTTAGAGTCTGATAATAAATATAATCTGATGGCACAAATGGACGGGACTTTAACTCAATTCAGCATCAAGGAAGGAAACTTAGTATCATCCGGTCAAATTGTTGCTTATATTGACAACAAACAAAACAACATCAATACGCAAACTGCACAAGAGCAGTTAGACATAGCAAAATATAATTTAAGTAATAACGCACCTTTGCTCCAACAAATACAAGCCAATATAGATGCCGCAAACGATAAACTGGCTCAAGATGAATTGCAACTGAAACGCTATGAAAATTTATATAACGAAAACAGTGTAACCAAAGCTGAATTGGAAAAATATCAGCTTGCCGTAAAAACATCTAAAGCCGGATTGAGTGCATTAAAACAACAATATAAATCAGTACAACAACAAAGCAAGCAACAATACATTCAACAGTCTAATGCCGTGAAAGTTTCTCAGACCATTCAAGCCTATAATCAGGTGAAAATTGTAGCACCAGGCAAGGTGTATAAAAAAACCAAACAAGTAGGTGATTATGTAAGACGCGGTGATATTATTGCTGTAATTGCCAACGAAGGTCTGCTGTATGCCAAGCTCAATGTAGATGAAAACTCTATAGATAAACTGCGAGTAGGACAACAAGTAACCATTCAGCTCAATACGCAAAAAGATAAAAAGTATCAGGCGGCAATAAGTGAGATTATGCCGCAATTTGATGAACAATCCCAGTCATTTATTGTAAAAGTGCAATTTGCAGACAAGCCGGATTTCACCATAAACGGTACACAACTGGAAGCCAATGTATTGATAGGTGAAAAAAAGAATGCGCTTTTAATTCCCAGAAATTACATGACATTTGGCAATAAAGTGCAAGTAAAAGGCAATGACAAACTCGTGACCATTACACCTGGCATAGTTTCTACTGAATATGTGGAAGTACTCAGTGGCATCAGCGAAAATGATATTTTAGTACCGGTAAAACCACAACGTTAAAATGACTTACAAGCATCCTGTTAACGGAGAAATATCGTACACGTACATTATGAGCAACAAAAAAATGACACTTGTTGCGGCGTGGGGTGTTATGCTGGGTATAGCTGTATTTATTTTTATGAATACCCTAATGGCGGGTTTTGACAAACAATCAGCCGAGTCTTTTTTTAAATCAATTCCACATATCCGGATTTATAAAGATGATGTCATTTCAAAACCGCTAAGTAACAATACCAATAAAACTCCGGTCATTATTAATCCAAAGATTGTACCCGCTAATAATACGATAGACAACCCAAAAGCAGTCATCGATTTATTGAATCATCAGCCGGAAGTATCCTTTGTTACTCCACAAATTAATGCTGGCATATTTTTCAATAATGCCAAAACACAAATCAGCGGAAAAGCCATAGGCATTTATCCGGATGAAGCAAATAACATGTTCAACATGCAATCTTTTATTGTAGAAGGCAGTATCGATAATTTAAAAAGCAATATCAATGGCATGTTGCTGGGCAGTGGAGTAGCAGAAAAAATGAATGTAAGTGTGGGCGATAATATATCAGTTACTTCATCGGCTGGCATTACCAAAGTTTGCAAAATTGTCGGAATCTTTAAAACGAATAATTCAATAGTGGATAAAACTACGTCTTATATCAACTTAGCGTTCGCACAGCAACTCCTAAAGAAGAATTCAACTTATGTAACAGATATCAATGTCAACCTCACAGACTATAAAACCGCAAAAGTATATGCAAAAAATCTGGAACAACTCACCGGATATAAATCAGAAGACTGGGAAACTGCAAATGAAACTTACATGGCAGCCACACGTATGAGGGCAATTATCATTCGTTTTGTATCAATTTCTATCTTGCTGGTTGCCGGATTTGGCATTTACAATATTCTCAACATGACTATCATGCAAAAGATAAATGATATTGCTATCCTGAAAGCAATGGGATTCAGTGGACGTGACGTGATACGTATATTTGTAGGGCAGGCTATGATTATAGGTTTACTTGGAATTTTAATAGGCTGCGTAGCCGCAACAATCATGATATCACAAATGCAAAAAGTATATGTAGGTGGAGATATCGGCTACTTCCCTATTTATTTCAATTTGCAAAAATATTTTTTGGGAATTGCTTTTGGGTTTTTGGTTACATTTTTTGCCGGATTTATACCCGCCCGCAAAGCAGCCAATATAGACCCTGTAGCTATCTTTAGAAAATGACATATTGAATGTTGAATGTTGAATTATAAATTATAAATAACTAATAACCAATAACTAATAACCAATAACCAATGACTAATAACCAATGACTAATAACCAATGACCAAATTCTAATGCCAAACAAGTCCATTATATTACAAACTCATGCTATAAGCAAATACTTCTATGAACCGGTGAAGTTCAAGGTATTGGATGATATTTCGTTTAATGTTTATAAGGGCGAATTTCTTACCATCATAGGAAAATCCGGATGTGGAAAATCTACATTACTATATATTTTATCTACGATGGATACCGAATTTGATGGCAATTTGATTATAGACGGTCAAGATATATCGAGATGGAAACAAGATAAACTGGCAAAAATCAGGAATGAAAAAATCGGTTTTGTCTTTCAGTTCCACTATCTTTTAGGTGAGTTCTCTTGTCTTCGAAATGTCATGATTCCTGCTTTGCGGTTAGGTAAGTTTTCGGAAGAAGAAATTGAAGCAAATGCTTATCAGAAACTTGAATTATTGGGATTGAAAGAACAAGCATTAAAACCAGCCAACAAGCTTTCGGGCGGACAGCAACAGCGCGTGGCTATTGCCCGGGCATTAATCAATGAGCCGTTAATAATTATGGGTGATGAACCTACAGGAAACCTTGACAGTCAGAATACCGACAATGTCTTTTCCATTTTCAGGGAATTGACTCAAGAATTTGGTCAAACTATAATTGCTGTTACGCACGATACGGATTTTGCAAAATCATCTGACCGAACAATAGAAATGCAAGACGGCAAAATCATTAATCAGGATTATAAATTTGATTAACTGAAAAAAAGATTTTTAAATAAGCATTATAAATTTCAACATGGAAGAACAACAATCTAAAACAAAAAAAATCATCATGCCAATCATTGGTGTATTGTTATTAGTGGCTGCAATAATTTTTGCTGTTAAAAAAATCAGTTATGCCATGCATAATGAGGACACCGACAACTCACAACTGGAAACGAATATAGTGCCTATGGCAGCCCGTATCTCCGGATATGTTGATGCTATTTTTGTTGTTGAAAATCAACGTGTGCACAAAGGAGATACCTTGGTAAAATTAGATGACCGAGATTTAAAAATCAAGCTCAAACAAGCAGAAATCAACTTAAAAAATGCACAAGCCAATGTACATGTCGTAAAAAGCAATGTGCAAACCGCCGATGCTTCAGCAGGAGTATCAGCCACATCCATTACAACGGCATTAGCCAATATCGAATCGGCTAAAGCAAATATCGAATCGGCTAAAGTGCGAGCTTGGAATGCTAATGAAAACTTTAAACGATATCAGCAACTTTTCAATGAGACCTCTGCAACTCAGGCGCAATACGACCAGGCTTTAACAGAAAAACAAAGTGCAGAAAAACAAATCCAAATAGCAGAAAAACAATTGGGAATTGCGCAAGCACAATTGAAAGTAGCGCAACAGTCGGCATCAGCGGCTAAAACACAAGCATCCGGAGTGGGAACACAAATTGAAGTGGCCAATGTGAATATTGAGCAACGTCAGGCCGATGTAGATTTTGCAAAATTGCAATTGTCATACGCCTATATCACTGCTCCGAGTGATGGATATATTTCTAAAAAAGGAATACAAGTGGGACAACTGGTTAATCCCGGACAAAACCTGATGAGTGTTGTAGACGATAGCCAGCTTTGGGTAACCGCTAATTTTAAGGAAACTCAAATTGAAGATATGAAAATCGGGCAGACCGTTGAAATTGATGTTGATGCATATCCGAATCATGTTTTCACAGGAAAAATAGAATCCATACAAGCTGCTACCGGCTCAAAATTTTCATTATTGCCTGCTGATAATGCTACCGGAAACTTTGTGAAAGTAGTACAACGCATACCTGTTCGCATAGCCATCAACGATGATAAAGGTGATAACTTCTTTTTACGTGCCGGGATGAATGTAACAGTTAAAGTGAAAGTGAAATAATTGCACATAAGCAACTACATGTGCCTCGATAATCGTGACACCCGAGAACCACCTGATTGACAATTTAGCAGATTTGTATTAATTTGCTAAAAAAATAAACTTATGGGAATTTTATCTTGGATTGTTGTAGGATTGTTAGCCGGAATTTTGGGCAAAGTGCTAAACCCCGGAAATGACAATGAGGGATGGATTATGACCATCATTATTGGTATTGCAGGCGCATTTATCGGTGGCTTTATCTCCAAACTGATTGGTTTTGGCGATGTAAACGGCATTAATATTAAAAGTATCTTAATTGCCGGAGTTGGAGCATTTATTTTGCTGTTTGCAAAAAAAATGTTGAGTGCCAGAAAATAATCAATCTATGACGACAGTTGCAGTGTAGATTTTATCGTTAGTTCCCTTATCTATCCTGATAAAATAATTGCCTTTAGGCAGTGTTGTATGCAATTCCAAAACGGCATTAGTATTGTTTTGTTCATACCAGACTTGTTGCCCAAGTGCATTATAAATGGAGATATTTACACTTTTATTTCGCAACTCTGCAGGCAAATCCAAATAAAAAATTCCAATACTCGGATTGGGAAATATTTTGAGAGAGACTATTTCTCTTTGCATGATACCACTCACTGTTGGACAAACCATATTCTTGAGAAATTTCCTGGTTTCATTTCTAATCATCAGGTAGCTTGCCGTTTTATCATATTCATCTACCGGATGCCCATAGCCGTTTACGGTCACCAGCTTGCAATTCATACCCAAGCTGTGTGCCTTTTGATAAATTTGTTTACTTCCGTAAAACTGTCCAATAAAACAGGCAACCGTGATAAAACAGCCTATATCATAAGGTACAGTCAAATCAATACTGTTGTGGAATCCAAGATAGGCAATATCTGTATTGTTCGTCAGCCAGCCTGTACTGCCCACAGCCCCGCTGCAACCCACTATCGCCTTTACCCCCTTTGAAGAATACCCGGAATTGCCGCTATTTCCTTCTAAGCCACCTAAAGCAGCAATATTTGTTTTATACGTGTTATTCATTTCTAAAGTATCATCTAAGAAAACGGCATGCAAAGAAATAATTGCACCTGCCGAAGAACCGTATAAGAAAATCTTAGAGGTGTCTATACCATAAGTATTGGCTTGTTGTATAACGTCCTTTTTAAAAAAACGAATTGCCGCTTTCACATCATGTGCGCCTCGCAAAATAGCCTTATAAAAATTGTTTGGGTCGGCAAAGTTGACAAAAGGAGAAATAAAAACTGTTTGCTCTACACGGTATTCGATATTTGCCGTTACATAACCCAAAGAAGCAAAATAATGAGCCGTTGAGTCTATATGCTGATCTTGTCTGTCACCGCCAACAAAGGAGCCGCCATGCGTAAAGATAATCAAAGGTCGTTTTCTTTCCGTATCAGCATTCGGATCCGGAGTGTACACGTCCAGCAAAAGATGAGTCAACTGGTTTTTATTGTCGTAATTAGCACCGTATTGTATATCCGCATATTTTGTAACAG
Organism: Chitinophagales bacterium; assembly: GCA_035339455.1. Lineage (GTDB taxonomy): Bacteria > Bacteroidota > Bacteroidia > Chitinophagales > JADIYW01 > JADJSS01. The sequence goes on along the minus strand of DAOQII010000066.1, from coordinate 391 downwards.
GAAACAAAACCGAATCATATCGGGCACCACATTGAGCAAGAACAGATTTGCAATTATTCAAGATTACGATAAAAAGCAAAATAAAATATCTTAGCATAAGATGAAGTTACAAATAAATCAGAAAAGTAAATTCAATGTCGATAACTTTAGGAAATAAGAGTATCTTTTAATGCAAAAAAAAGCGTATAATATATTAGGGTAAGATTATTAAAACAATTCTCGATGAACAAGATTTTAAACGCCATTATATCCACGGCAATAAGATTTTACACAAAAGCGCAGTTTAACGCTTAAGCAAAACAAGTTTATAATTATTTCAAAGCTATTGAGGAGTTCACTACAAGAGAATTAAATTCATTTTTTTTGCAACCTGTGGAACAAAAAGTATAGC
>DAOQII010000065.1:0-10358 GCA_035339455.1 Chitinophagales bacterium | reverse complement strand
AATGAGAAATCAACTATTTTTTTCACCTTAATTTTCTTAACCCGAACTCAGGTTAGTATTAACGATTGAGTAAGTAAGATTTGAATTCTTCAAAAGTGGCTTTTTGTGAAAGTGAAACTTTTTCTCCTTTTATAATTTCTTTTAATCGTTCCGGAATATCAATTTTATCTTGAATTAATGGTTCAACGATTTCGCCGAATTTAATCGGATGGGCTGTGGATAGTGTAATTGCGTTGATATAAAGCGGATTGAGATCTTCATCATCAATAAATTGATTCATACCCAATACACCCACAGCTGTATGTGGGCATAGGATATAATCATAATTCAATGCATAATCGGTGATGCATTTTTGAGTTTGTTCATCATTGAAGCTATAAGCTGTAATATCGTTTTTTAAATCATCCAACCTTTGTTGATAAATATCCATCATGCGTGCAAAGTTGCTTGGATTGCCAACATCCATTGCATTTGAAAGGGTATGTACAGAAGGCTTTGGTTTAAAATTTCCGGAATGTACATAGTCAGTAAATACAGCATTGGCATTGTTTGAAGCTATAAATTTCGTAACCGGCAATCCCATTTTCTTTGCAAATAAACCAGCAGTCAAGTTGCCAAAATTGCCACTGGGTACTGAAAAATATAAGGGCAAACTTTTGTCATCCAGTTGTCTGTAAGCGTCTATATAATAAAATGATTGTGGTATTAACCGGGCAATATTTATAGAATTAGCAGACGACAACGTAAGTTTTTCATTTAATTCCTTATCGAGAAATGCTTGTTTTACTAATGCCTGACAATCGTCAAAAGTGCCATCAATTTCTATTGCAGTAATATTTTCGCCAAGCGTAGTAAATTGTTTTTCCTGAATTTCACTCACTTTGCCTTTAGGATATAAAATGGTAATATGAACGCCCGGAACTTTATAAAATCCATGTGCTACTGCTGAGCCGGTATCTCCGGAGGTGGCCACCAAAATATCCACTTGTTTGTCATTGCCTCTCAAAAAATATCCGGATAGTTGTCCCATGAAACGAGCACCAAAATCTTTGAATGCAAGCGTAGGGCCATGAAATAATTCAAGAATATAACTGTCGCCTACTTCAATTAGCGGGGCTTCAAATGTAAATGCCTGATGTATGATTTGATTTAAATCTTTGTCTGAGATATCATTACCAAACAAATTCTTAGCAATATGGAAAGCCATTTCAGAAAAGGAATAGCTGCTGAGATTTTTCCAAAATCCTTCAGGCAAAATCGGAATTTCGTAAGGCATATACAAGCCATTGTCAGGTGGAAGTCCTTGCAAAACAGCTGTTTTCAAATCTACATCAGGAGATATTTTGTTAGTGGAATATAGTTTCATTTATTCGAGTTGAAAGACGAAAATCTGAATTTATCTTTAAATAGCAAAAAAATGAGTTTTAACGAATTATTTTATATTCGCTGTTTCTTTTAGTTTGCCCGTATCAGCCGGTGGTGGTGCAGGTGGTAGAGAGTCTAACACAGGTATCGGTTTATTTCGTTTATTTTGAATTTTAAATAAATCCCTAAAGTCATCAAAATCTTTCTGGAAGGAAATGGCACCGCCTGTTCTGAACCGGTCTTGACCAAATATATCGTAATTCGATGCTTTGCCGTATGCTTTTAGCCTGATTCTGCCATCTGTGGTAACTAAATACTCAATCATAAAATCGCCGGCAATTGCATTATTAGAATTTTGTTGAGATAAACTGGTTGCATTAATGGTAGAACTATTGCCAAAGTTAACATTACCGCCGATGGTTAAAATTAATCTGCCACCTATTAGCTCTTGTTTGTAAGTAAATCCGAAATTTCTTTCTTGCGTTTCGAGTTCGTTCAAAACTAAATCAAGAGATGCACCTTTTATCAGCTTACCTAATCCTTGCGAAATCAAATTGGAAATTTGCCCGAGTAATAAATCGGTTACACTACTAGAAGCACCCGAAAACCTTTGGTCTGATGAGGTGCCGGTAGGGAAGAAGGAATTGAACAGCAACAAGGTAGCCGCATTATTATTCACATCATTTTCATTATTGGATATTTCCGCCAGTTTTCGTCCCAATAAATCAGAATTGGCTGATGCTGTACCCGGTGTTGCCGAGATATCGAAACTTACTTTTGTTTTCTTTAGTGATCCTGTAATATTCAGGTTCAAATCAATAGGAAAGGATTTCGTTCTGATATTGCGTTCGTCTTGTGTAATTGTATCAAACAAGTTGCGGACTGAAGCACTTTTTACATTATACAGTGCTTTTATGTCTAACTCCGCATCATCAGGCTTTCCATTGAAAATAATTTTACTGCCGTCTTTTATAACGAATGTTTTATTTAAAATTCCCTGAAAAGTAAAGTCGTACTTGCCTTCTGTCAAATAATAAGTATTGTAAATATTAAAATTACCTGCTTTATCCATCACGACATTAATATTGCCATAGCCGCGGCCGGTAATTTTATCATTTGATGAAGGGTCAAGTATGAGATTAACCACGGCATCTTTTGTCGCATTCACATTCAAATCGATATTGATACCGCTAAGCTTGGTTTTATAGGCTACCCTCTTAGATGTGTCTTTCGGGTCGATGAATTTTATCCAGGCATACCCTTTGTCTGCGGCTTTATCGGAAACCGGCAGGTTGAATTCTGAATTTTTTAAAGTAGTTAAATCTGGAATTTTTATACTTAAATCATTAAAACTCCCATTCATGAAAACATCTCCTTTTGCAAAAACTTTACCATAGAAATCCTGATTGTCTTCATAGGTTGTATTCATAAAATTGTACTGTATAGGGGCACTGAATACTACATTTTCTACCCCAAAATTTTTAAATCCGGTATGAGTCAGTTTGCCACTTAATAAAGCAGTATTGCCAAAATTGTCATAAACTGTCATTTCACCAAAATCAAATCCTTCTCTGGTCAGTTTTATTTTTTCTTTATAGAGTTTAAATGTAGTACCAAGCATTCTGAATTTGAGTTCTGCGGTATCTATGATTTCAGCAGTACCATTCAGTATAGGATTTTTTAAATTCCCTGATACGTTTACTTGTCCTTTTACAAAAGCACGAGGTACTAATAATTCTTTTTTCAGAATGGTTTCTAAAAAGCTAATGTTTAACTTTTCGATGTCAGCTGTAACATCAAATTTTTCTTTGCCTTTGATTTGCATATCATAGGTACCGTCAAAGGCAAGCTGATAATCTTTGTCATCCAGTGTTCCGTTGACTTCCACTATACTCTTACCATCACGGCCATAAATGCCGCTGAGTCCGACTATTTTTACTTTATATCCAGCTACTTGCAATTCATTGATATTTAAATCAGCATTTACGAGTGGTTTTGTCAATATGTTTTTTAGACTGACATTGCCCGATAAAAATCCGTTTTGTAAAATATGAGAGGTATCTACAAGTTGCACGATGTCTGTGAGGTTGAGGTTTTCGATGTTTATTTTAGCATCTTCAAGAGAGTTGCGACCATTTATAATACTGATTTTTTGATCATCTTGTAAGAGTATGATATTTTGTGTGAGAAAAATAGAATCTACGATGGTGAGCTGATTGTTAGGAGCAACCGTCCAGATTTTGTTGTTTAATTTTAATTTTGAATCTAAGATTTTTGCAATGACAGAATCACCTCTGAAATCTAAAGAAGAAGTCAAACGAACTGAGTTTTTAGCAGTATCATTTGAAATACTGATATTGGTTAATAAGTTTTCTGCTGAAGAAGTAAGATTGACCCCTATATCGTTCACTATTGTTTTACCGCTCTGTAATTTATCCAGCACAATATCAGCAACTAAATTATTTTCTCTTGTTTCTGCATCCAGTATTATTTTGTTCATCACCAGTTTATCATAAACTGCTGAATCGAGATTGGCTGTTAAGGTTAGTTTCTTATCCGTTGTATTGATGTTGCTTTTTATTTCTACTTCACTCAGATATTTTACTTTGGGTACGAATACTTTGAAAATACCAAAATCAGATTTAAGCTTAATATCAGCATTCAATTGTTGTGGTTTCGCTAATTTTAAATCTTTTGCTGTTGGCTTAATTAGTTTACTGTACTGACTTAAAAATACTTTCATTGACGGTACAATATTCAAAGGATTAAAGTTGCCGTTTACGTGTGCATTAAACTGATCGGATATAATATTATAATCTCTGAAAGTAGGGCTGTTTTTTACATTCATAGCCACATCAGAAAGTACGAGAATATCTTTCTGATTTTGTATCATCATATTGCTGAAGTTACCTGCGGCTATCAGGTTGTCTAAGCTTTTGCCGCTTCCGTGTACTTCGCCATCCAAGGATACCAAGAGTGTATCTTTGGTAAGATGTAGCTTGTTAAGGTCTGCATTTTTTATGCTGGTAGTAAAATCAAATTTTGGCAACTCATTATTGAAATCCACCATGCCATTGAAATCCACCAGAAAACACTTATCGTCGAAAAATGCCTTTCCTTTAAATTTTTTCTTGTCTAAAAATCCATCTACCAGTATTTTATCAAAAACAAAACCATTGAGATAAAAATTGCGGATGGTTCCTTTTAAATCAGTACTCAGTTCCTTGGCGTTAAATCCTTTTCCATTGGCAGCAATATCTAAATCTACAGTGCCTAAGAGTTTTTTATTTCCGGTCAATTCAGCTAAATTCAAACCATTAGCAGTCACATTGCCGGAATATTCCGGAGATTTGCCTTTAGGAAAACGCATACGCAAATCTGTCGTGAGATTACCCAAATTGGTTGTTGTGAGATTTCCTTTTGCAACAAAATCATTGATGAATCCAAAATACGAGCCCTTGAAACTAATATTGCCGGCATTGTCGAGTTGTTTAGGCAATTTCACAAATGTCAATATCTGTTTTAGTTCTGAAGCGTTTGTTTTAAGTTGGTGGATATTTAAATCAAACAGTGTTTGTTGAATTTTGGGCAAGCCTTTGATATTTCCGCTAATATCAATCACCGTATTATCTGCAGCCGTGAGCTTTAGATTTTCAACTTTCAAATTAGATAAACGACCCCTTATAAGTCCCTCTAAGCGGGTATTGGGTGGAATGTATTTTTGTACTTTTGGTGCAAAAAGTGCTACGTCATGGCCATTGGTTTTTGTTTCTTTCAAATCTGCTTTCAGCATGACTTCGTCCTGGAAATTGCTTAATGAGTTCCAGTGTCCGGTTAAAAATTGTAAAGATAGGTTGCCCTTTAATATGGAATTATTCAAGGCTAAATCGGCATTATCGAGATAGATGCCGCCATTATCCAGATGAATAAGCCCGGATAAGTTTTTCAATTTGATTTGATTATCGGCATTGGCACTAAGGTTAGTCAGTTTTCCGGTCATGCCTGTCGAATCCCAAACATAGTTGTCCATATTAAGGACAATATTTTGGATATTCATTTGTGAAATGAGGAAATTACCCGCTTTTTGATCTTTATGCTGAAAGTCGAGGCGATGCTGCCCATTTACAAGTGTCAGTTTGTCGACATTAATATTCAGCTTATTACCCAATTCTTGTATTTTAAAACCTAAAGTAGGTTTTTTTATTTTGGGCTTAGAAGGAATGTTGTTATAATCCGTCATACAAAAATAAGGATCTTCCAAGACAACCTTTTTAGCATCAATTTTCAAGTGATTGATATCCAGTTGACGTACATTTATGTCTACTTTAGTATAACGAATATCAAAACGTTGGTCTTTGTAAATGTCATCCAATACCAAATTTCCATTTGTCAGCGTGAGTTCATTTAACCTTAATTCAATAGGTTTCTTTGCTTTTTTAGGTGTTGGTTTATTGTTTTTTGATTTAAAATTGTCCAGTAAAAACTGAAAATTATAGATACTGTCGTTTAATCCTCGGTAACCATGAAATTTGAGGCCGTCTATATTTACATCATCGACATAGTATTTTGCAGATTGCAAGCTACTAATTTGCTCCATCAGTGTTTTGCCCAGCATCAGGCTGGCATCCAAGCGATTGATAAATAAAATAGTGTCGTTGGGTTTGTTTTTTTCAGACAAATAAACTTTGTGAATCTGGATGGTTGAGATGAATTTTAGATTAACGGAGTCAACTTTTACCTCGCTGCCTAATTGTTTTGATAAAATTTCACTTACTTTGCGAACTGCAAGTGTTTGGTATTTGGGTTGTTGTATAAGATAATAGAGCGTGATAAATGATATGAGCAGAATTGCACATAAAATCAATAACGTACGGAATACATATTTAAAAAATTTGCCCACTATATCTAAACTTGCAAAACTACCATTTTTTAAGCAAAATGTATGCCCGAAATCGTCTTGTTAGCCATAGAATCTTCATGTGATGATACATCAGCAGCGGTATGTGTGGATGGTAAAATAATTTCTAATCTTACTGCCAACCAGAAAATACATGAACAGTATGGAGGAGTTGTGCCGGAGTTGGCCAGCCGTGAGCACTTAAAAAATATTGTACCGGTTATCCAGCAGGCTTTACAAACGGCTAATGTGTATTTGCAAGATTTATCGGCAATTGCGTATACGCAAGGACCCGGTCTTTTGGGCTCGCTACTGGTAGGGGGTACTTTTGCCAAGTCAATGGCACAATGTCTGCAAATTCCGATTATTGCTATTCACCACATGCATGCACATATTTTAGCTCATTTTATTGATGAGCCCAAACCCAAATTTCCATTTTTATGCCTTACCGTAAGTGGAGGTCATACGCAACTGGTAAGGGTAAATAGTTATAACGATATGCAGATTTTGGGTCAGACACTGGATGATGCAGTTGGAGAAGCATTTGACAAAACTGCGAAATTGCTTCATTTCCCCTATCCCGGTGGACCATTAATTGATAAATATGCCCGGTTGGGAAATCCGGATGCTTTCGTTTTTAATGAACCTCAGATTGAAGGCTTGAATTTTTCGTTTTCTGGTTTGAAAACAAATATTTTGTATTTTTTACAAAAGCAAGAAAAACAAAATCCAGATTTTATCAGTGATAATTTGAATGATATTTGTGCTTCGGTACAAAAAAGTATCGTCACTATTTTACTCAAAAAACTGAAGCGTGCAGTAAATGAAACCGGTATCAAAGAAGTAGCTATTGCAGGAGGTGTAAGTGCTAATTCGGGTTTGCGAAATGCATTGCAGCAAATGGGAGAAAAACAGAAGTGGAATGTCTATATTCCGGCGTTTCAATATTGTACGGATAATGCCGGAATGATTGCCATTGCTGCCTATTACAAATATATAGACAAACAATTTTCGACACTGGATGCACCGATTCAGGCACGTTTAGTATTTTAAAATTATCATGGAAAGAATAAAAATTAATTTACCCGAACATTTTATCTACAGAGAGTTTTTCTCTATAGAAAACGCAGATATCAATGAAGCCGAACATATGGGAAACGAGCGTATATTAATATTTGCCAATGGAGCAAGACAACGATTTTTTAAGTTTATCAAATTTCCTGAATTGGACTTGGAAAATAATTGCGGAAGTATCATTGCCAATCATTCTATTGTGTATAAAGCAGAAGGATTTTTAGGAGATAAAATTGAATGTGAAGTCGGCTTTACTAATTGCACGAATTACAGTTTTGATTTGGTTTTACATTTTATAAAAAACGGTTTTACTACGATGGCAATTGTGCGTACGGGTATAGTTTATTTTGATTATAAAAAGAAAGAAGTGATAGAAATGCCCGAAATAATTAAAATATTTTATCCTGAAAATGCTTGATGGAAGCCTGACAGTTTACAAAATGCTTAATTCTTTTTGTAAATTTTGATTTGCTTGTTGCTCAAGTTTTACTTGAAAATATGTTGTTTTATAAATATTTTCCATCGCAAGAAAATGATGGACAACTTTTTTGCGTCCTTTTTTATAAATAAAATCAGGATAAATGGCATATTCTTTTCTTACTTGTTGCATGTAATTTGAATACGTTTCCCAATTTTGACCTAAAATGGAGAGATCGGCATCCGTAAAATAATTGGTGTCAGGGTTATCTGATAATTGGTGTGATTTTGTTGCTAAAATCTGATGACTGCATAAACGGATTTCCGAATCAGCTATACCAAGTTGAGTTAGTCTCTTTACTGCAAGTGCAGCACTCTTTTCTTCGTTGTCAGACTTTAATGTGTTATAAATAATGTCGTGATAAAATAATGAAAACAAGAGTATATGCCAGTGCTGAATTTCATTTTTTACTTCACTTAAATGATCAAAGAGCTTATTTAAATGTTCTAAAGTATGATAGTGTCTTTTCTTATCAGTATAATGTTGCTCTATTTCATCCCATAATTTATTGATCAGACTTTCATTGTCTGTATAGTTTTTCAATAATGCTATGAAAATATATTTAAGCATTTGGTTTATTTCTTTAGTTTTATAGATTGTTTTATTTTTTTATATAGTATGTCAAAAGTAGATTTTTTTTATAACTTTCTCTCTGTATCGAATTGACTTTTTATGAATACTGTTTTACACTTTTAAATTATTTATCTCAATCTTAACAAAAGATAATACTGCTCTATTAAACAAATTCTACTTTTATAAAAATTTATATACTACATGGGCAAGGAAAAGAAACGCAGTTTTTGGCAAAATCTACCTTTGGATGAATATTTCACCACATATAATAAGTTGCTTGACTCTGCTATTGGAAAAAGGCTTAATCTTCGCAAGTTCTCAGAAAATTTCATTTATCAGGGTACAAAAAATGGGATGAGAGCATCTGCTGCTATTGGCAAAATTTTTGAACCTTCCGATAAGTCCGCCTCTCGTTTTACTACTAAATCCACTTCCGACTATTTTGATTTAAACTATACCGAGGAGCAATTGCTTGTTCAGGAATCAGTAAAAGAATTTGCCCTTAAATTGCGTGTTGCAGCACAAGAGCAAGATGAGAATAAGCATTTGACAGACGATATCAAACAGGCTTATCAGGAATTGCAGTTGCACTATTTACAAATACCTGAATCTTTAGGAGGTTTCGGCAATGAGAAATCCACGATTACCCAAATGTTCATACTCGAAAATTTGGCTTATGGCGATTTAGGTCAGGCTTATGCCTTGTATGCTTCCAATAGTATGCTAAATGCCTTGGTACAGTGGGGAAATGAAGCTCAGCAAGCGGCATTAATACCTGAACTGCTAAATGAAGTTCCGAAATATGCAGGTATTGCTATTAATGAAGCTGAACTTCTTTTTTCTCCATTTGAATTAAAAACCAGTGCCAATGAGGATGGAGATGTTTATGTGTTGAATGGAAAAAAATCACTAATTCCGTTTGCAGAAAAATGCGATTATTTTTTAGTGGCAGCAAATACAAATGATGGCGATCAACAACTCTTTTTGGTAGATGCCGCCTTACAAGGTGTTTCAATAAAAAAGAAGGAAGCTATGGGTTTAAAGACTGCTGAATTTGGCGACTTACACTTGTCGAATGTAAGAATAGATAAAAGTGCAAAATTGGGTGGAGAGGATGGCATCAACTATCCGGAATTTATACAATATGCAAAATTAGGTTGGTGTGCTTTAGCCGTGGGTTGTTGTCAGGCAGTGTTGGATTATGTAATTAATTACAGCAATGAGCGTTTTGCATTTGGAGAACCCATCAGCAACAGGCAATCTGTAGCTTTTATGATTGCTGATATGAAAATTGAGCTTGACAGTATGCGTATTTTAACGCAACGGGCTGCAGCACAAGCTGAACACGGGCAAGATTTTTCAAAGGCAACTTATTTAGCTCATGTTTTTTGTGGTGATAAAGCTATGCAAATAGGCACAAATGGTGTTCAGTTATTAGGTGGTCATGGTTACATTAAAGATTTTCCTGTAGAACGCTGGTATCGCGACTTACGAGCCATCGCTATTCTATTTAATAATATGCATTTATAAAACAGAAGTATGAATTTAGAAATTCCAAAAAAATTTAATGGCATTGCTCAAGTTGCAGTATTGGCAGCCAAAAATATATTTCGCCCTGTATCCCGAAAATACGATATGGCAGAACATGCATACCCCGTTGAACTGGATTTATTAGCTGCCGGATTAAACGGGCTAAATGATGGCTCCGGTGGGGCTGTTGGAGGCGCATCAGGCGGTAAAAATGATACGGATGCAGCCAGCACTGTACGCAATGGTGCTAACATGGCAAATTGCATCAATATACAAGCCATGTGCTATGGTGATGTAGGACTTTTGTTATCCATTCCCAAACAAGGACTGGGCAATGCAGCCATCAGCGCAGTTGCCAATGCCGAGCAACGTGCACGATTTGCAGAGGTGTGGGCGGCAATGGCTATTACGGAACCTAACTGTGGCTCAGATTCTTCAGCT
>DAOQII010000064.1:0-10433 GCA_035339455.1 Chitinophagales bacterium | reverse complement strand
ACCAGCGACCCTCTGATTAACAGTCAGATGCTCTAACCAACTGAGCTAAGGAAGATTCTGTTTTTTGGACTGCAAAAATAGGCTATTCAAAATAAATATGCAATATTTGTACAAATTTTTTTACATGAGTCTTTTAGTTGTCGGCACAGTTGCATTTGATGCCATTGAAACACCTTTCGGAAAAACAGATAAAATCACAGGCGGTTCCGGAAATTATATTTGTCAGTCAGCCGGGCATTTTACGGATAACATGCAGTTAGTGAGCGTGATAGGTGATGATTTCGACCAATCAGAACTTCAATATTTACAATCTATTGGAACTGACCTTGAGGGTGTGCAAGTAAAAAAAGGTGAAAAATCTTTTTTCTGGAGTGGTAAATATCACATGGACTTAAACCAGCGCGACACGCTTGTAACCGACTTAAATGTTTTGGCTGACTTCGATCCCATTTTACCGGAAAAATATAAAACAGCAGAATTCTTGTTGGTAGGCAACATCGACCCTACCTTACAAGCTAAAGTTATTAGCCAAATGCATGAACGACCTAAGTTGATTGCATTGGATACCATGAACTTCTGGATGCAAATAGCACTAGATGCTTTGCATAATGTACTAAAAATGGTGGACTTGCTGATAGTCAATGAAGAAGAAGCCCGGCAATTATCTAATGAATATTCCTTGGTAAAAGCGGCGAACAAAATCCGTGCAATGGGTCCTAAATACCTGATTATTAAAAAAGGTGAACACGGTGCATTATTGTTTCATGGTAACAGAGTTTTCTTCGCTCCGGCTCTGCCATTGGAAGAAGTTTTTGACCCAACAGGAGCAGGTGATACATTTGCCGGAGGGTTTATGGGTTATCTGTCTAAAACGGAAGATGTTTCATTTGAAAACATGAAACGTGCCGTTATTTACGGTTCAGCAATGGCAAGCTTTTGTGTAGAAAAATTCGGACCTACCCGTTTAAAAGAAATAACCCGCGGAGATATTGAAGAGCGTGTAAATGTGTTTGTAGAGTTGGTTGACTTCGATATTATCCTGAACGAAGAAGCATAAGATTACGGCTTAAAGCCATCACTTAATGTTTTCAGGAAGGCAATAATATCTTGCTTTTCCTGATCTGTAAGATGCAGATTTCCCAAATCTTCATGATTCATGGTAACAGAATATTCCGGCACAAAAGCGGAATTTATATCACGGGTATTGTAAAAATCCAGAACTTCCTCTAATGTCGTAAAAATGCCGTTGTGCATATAAGGTGCAGTCAAAGCAATATTGCGCAATGTAGGTGTCTTAAACCGTCCAACCTCCAACGGGTCGTCCCATTCAAATTTTCCCAAACCGCTATCTGTTGGCAAGCCCAGTTGCGTAGGGGCTTTTGGTAAGCCTAAATTTTCATAACTGTAATCAGTAAATAAAATATTGTGATTGGAGGCATAAACAGTAGGTTCACTTCTGTGGCATAAACTGCACTTTGCTTTTGATGTGTCATTAAATATATTTAACCCCCTAAGCTCCTGTGCCGTTAAGCTTGTTTTTCCTCTTAGATAAAAATCGTATTTGCTTGTAAAGGGATTCAGCTGAAAACTTTTTTCAAAACTTTGTAACGCTGTAATAGCTGCAAAAACAATAGTTTGGCTGTCAACGAGATTATCTGCACCAAATACGGAAACCATATCGTTATAATACGATGAATGGCTTATTTTATTAGCAATAGAAGCAAAATTCGGATTGTTCATCTCGTCAGGATTAATCATAGGAAACAACGCTTGCTGATTTAAAAACTCAGCTTTACCATCCCAGAAAAAACCGCCGGTCATTTCTGTAATTCCCCTCACAAGCTGAGGAGAACGATTGGGAGCAAATACCATATAACTGATAGCATTGGCATTGCGCATTCCTTTATGACCATTCACCCCGGAAGAAAATTGTTCATGGTCAGAATCAGAAAAACCATTCATTGGAGAGTGGCAAGTGGCACAACTGATGCCCACTGGCTCAGATAGGTTTTTATCGAAAAATATTTTCTTGCCTAAAATAGCAGTGTCTGAAAGTCCGGAATTATTGGCAATAAATTCAGCTTCTGACGAGTAATAAAAATAATTAGGCTGAGAGGTGTTATTGTCGTTTTTATTGCAGGAACACGAAGTGAATAAGAGACAAATGAACAACAAGTAAAGAATGTATTTCATGTTTAAAATTAATCATTCTTTATGCAATCTCCTTTTAATTAACAAAATAATCAGCACTATTTAGTAAATATTTGGCAGATAGTCATAATTGGGAATTATGGACATAAATTTTGTAAAACAAACTGAAATAGCTTTGGATATTAGCTTGGAAGCTTATGGTTATAAAGAATACATTTATTGTGATTCCAAATCAACGTAAATAGTTATACATATAAAATTATAAGATGCAAGAAGTAATCTTACATTTGACAATTATACCAAGAAAGAATTTGTGTGTTTCTTCTTGAATTTAAAAGCTTTTTATTAATAAAGGCTACACATCTATCCTCGCATACTTTGCGTGGGTTTCTATAAACTCTCGGCGCGGAGGCACTTCGTCGCCCATCAGCATACTGAAAATATAATCGGCATCTGCCGCACTTTCTATGGTTACTTGTTTCAATGTACGCGTTTCCGGATTCATGGTGGTTTCCCATAATTGTTCGGCATTCATCTCCCCCAAACCTTTATAGCGCTGCACGTGCACACTGTCTTCTTTGCCCTCACCGCCTATTTCTTTCATGGCTGCCTTGCGCGACTCTTCATTCCATGCGTATTTTTGTTTATTGCCTTTTTTTACCAAATATAAAGGCGGCGAAGCAATATAAATATGTCCTTGCTCCACCAGCTCTTTCATGTGGCGGAAGAAAAAGGTTAAGATTAGCGTAGTGATATGGCTGCCGTCCACATCGGCATCACACATAATGATGATTTTGTGATAACGCAATTTGGTTAAGTTCAGGGCTTTTTCATCGCCTTCCACACCTTTGCTCACACCCAGCGCCTGAAACATATTTTTGATTTCCTCGTTTTCGTAAATCTTATGCTCCATCGCTTTCTCCACGTTCAAAATTTTACCGCGCAAAGGCAATATCGCCTGAAAAGCACGGTTTCGACCTTGTTTAGCCGTTCCACCCGCCGAGTCGCCCTCTACCAGAAAAATTTCGCAAGCCCGAGCATCTTTATCCGAGCAATCCGAAAGCTTGCCCGGCAAACCCGAGCCGCCTAAGCCACTTTTGCGCTGTACCAGTTCACGAGCCTTGCGGGCTGCATGTCGGGCTGTAGCCGCCAACACCACTTTATTGATAATGGTTTTTGCTTCCTTCGGATGTTCTTCTAAGTAATACTCCAGCATCTCGCCTACGATGCCCGCTACAATGCCGTCCACTTCCGAGTTGCCCAATTTGGTCTTGGTTTGTCCTTCAAATAAAGGTTCCGGAACTTTTACAGACACCACGCAGGTAATCCCCTCACGAAAATCCTCGCCGGATATTTCTACTTTCAGATTTTTAAATAAATCGTTTTTAGTGCCCCAGTTTTTGAATACACGCGTTAAGGCTCTTCTAAAGCCTACAACATGCGTACCGCCTTCAATGGTATTGATATTGTTGACGTAAGAGTGGATGTTTTCGATAAACGAATCATTGTACTGGAAGGCACACTCCACCACAACGTTTTCTCTGGTTCCTTCCATGTAAATTACTTCCGGAATCAGTGCCTGGCGATTTTTATCCAAATAAGAAACAAACTCTCTAAGCCCGCCTTCGGAATAAAAATGCTCGGCAAAAGGTGTTCCGTTTTCATCTTTATTGCGCATATCGGTAATGGTGATATGGATGCCTCTGTTGAGGAATGCCAGCTCACGCATACGTGCCGCCAACGTGTCATAGTTGTATTCAGAAACTGTAAAAATCGTCGTATCCGGTTTGAAATGGATAATGGTGCCTCGCTTATCGGTAGTGCCTACCTCTTTTACGGAATATAAGGGAGCACCAATTTCAAACTCCTGCTGATAAACCTTGCCATCGCGGTTTACGGTTGCCGTCAGGTGCGATGAAAGCGCATTTACGCACGAAACCCCCACGCCGTGCAAACCACCGGATACTTTATACGAGTCTTTATCGAACTTACCGCCTGCATGCAATACCGTAAGTACCACCTCTAAGGCACTTCTGCCCTCTTTGGGATGCATATCCACCGGAATACCCCTGCCGTCGTCTTCTACAGAAATAGAGTTATCCTCGTGTATATTTACAAAAATATTTTTACAATAGCCTGCAAGTGCCTCATCTATCGAGTTATCTACTACTTCGTACACCAAGTGGTGCAAGCCTCGCACGTTAATATCGCCGATATACATCGCAGGGCGTTTGCGCACGGCTTCCAGCCCTTCCAGTACCGTAATATTGTCGGCACCATAGTGCTGTGCCTTTTGTTGTTTTTCTATTATTTCTTCGCTCATTTTTGTAGTGTATAGTGAGTAGCGATAAGTTATTGGCAGGATAAATAAATTGCCAGATAACGGTATAACTACCCGAGTTTAAAAAGGTGAACGAAGATACGAAATAATAGCCTTAAAATGGGATAAAATGCCGGCAGATTATCCACAAAAAAGCGTTAATAAGGATTAAAACAAAGGCATGTCAGATATAATTTTATTTTGTTGGTTTTTTTTGATATATTTATTCCATATTTCAACTATATACTCTAAAAAGCTTATGAAAAACATCTTCGTCTTACTCTTCATTTTTTCATTCAGGTTGATGGCAATAGGGAAACAGGATATCTTGCAAAATCCGGAAGTGGATACGGTAAATACTGTAGTTCATGAAAAAGACCAAAAGGGGAATAACAATTTAATATATGTTGGATATGCACCTTCATTTCATTTAGGAAATGGTGCAAAAAATGTGTTTCACGGCATAGAATTAAACTATGAACGAAAGATAATTCAACGCCTGAGCATTTCATTTACTCAAGGTTTTTATTCTACTTCAAAAAAAGATTATCTCTGGTATGAAAATTTGAAATTGTTTTCCGTAAAACGTACGGATTATTATTTTAGTACTTACCTAACCATGAACGCTATTTTGTATTATAACAAAATTTATATGTTAAAACTTGGGCTTGGTCCATCGTTGTATTATCATGATGTTATACATCTAACAAGTAACGATCCATCTGTGGACTTTAGTAAAAATTATTTTGATAAAGGTGTTTTAGGAGGATTACATATTAACCTGCAAAATGATTTTTACATCAAGAAAAGTCTTTATTTGGGTTTTAAGTTTCAAACTCATTTTATTTTTCCAAAGAAAAACTCAGGAGATAAAATAATTATTATGCGCCCTGGTTTGAATTTGGGCTATTCTTTTTAACTAAACCACCAGCCTATTTATTTTATCAAGTCCTTCAGCTTAAATATCTTTTCAGCGGCATCTTTCATTTTATTGATACTGGCCGTGTCTTTTAATAGTTCACTGCCGATAGAGTCGAGATTAAAATTTCCCATTATAGAATCTATGGGAATATTTTTTTTCATAATATCCTCAATAATACCCATACTTTCATTTTTTGTGGCATTTATTGTATCGCCGGAGGCAAGCAGTTCTTCAGATGCCGAAGGATATAACACCAGACTTTTTCCTCCCAGCAGGTTCTCAAAATTTACCTGTGCGGTTGTACCTTTCACCGGAAGAAAGTCATTATTTAGGCCGATTTCTGCATAGACTTTATTGCCCACAATTTGAATATTGTTTACTTCTCCCACTTCTACGCCTTTGCACTTTACCTTGTTGCCGGCTTTTAAATCAGATGCATCTTCCATGGCAACAATGAGCTTAAAAGAATTGCTGTTGAAGCAAGATTTTATGGAAAAAAGAGAAATAATTGTAATCAGAATCGTTTTCATAATCATATTCAGGACAAGATAATAAAGTTCCTACTCATCTCCTAACAAAAATAATCATGAATGACTGTCCAGACTTCTCCAGATAGTTCGTCAAACTTCTTATTTTTACAAGAGGACTTTCCAAATAGAATTAAAACAGGTACAGCATTTTTATAAGATGATTAAGACACGAAACTTACACATATACTTATTCTCATTATTGTTTACCCTTGTCTTGGGTTTGGTTTTCTTTTATTTAAACCATGCGCTTGATGAAGCAATCTGGTCGGGTATGCAAATCAGCAAGTCTGCGCTTACCGCAGAATATTGTGAGCTAAACAGAACCGACCACTTATTTCATCAGCCGGTAAATACCTACTCTAATTTATTTTATTTTTTCCTGGGCAGTATTGTAGTTGGTCTGAGTATAAAAAGCACAAGTCCAAGCAACAGGAACAGTTTACTGCAATTTCCTGCTTTGATGGCTTTTTGCGGATTAAGTTTGATTTATTTGTGTTTTGGCAGTTCGTTTTTTCATGCCTCCATGACCTGGTCAGGACAACGTGTGGATATGAATGCAACTTATGCTGTTTGTTTATCGTGTTTGGCAATTAGTCTTTACTATTACAAAATACAAGCATTCAGTACAGGGTTAAAAACAAGCTATATCATCTTCCTTTTTTTGCTCGTTCTTTTCTTTGTGTATCTTCATTTGCTGATTTCAAGCCTGGTTTTGTTGCCAACTTTAATTATTTTGATTTTGTTTTTTACGGTAATAAATTACAATAGAAACAAGTCGGCATTAAATATTCAGTATGCATTTTTAAGTCTGTTTTTTGTTGTTGGTGCATTTATTCTGCGCACGCTGGATGTAATGAAAATTGTATGCAACCCAACTTCTGTGTTTCAAGGACATGCACTTTGGCATATATTTACAGGACTGAGTGCTTTCTTTTTATTTTGGTTTTACTATTCGGAAAAAATAAGTGTGCAGGATAAAACTCAGTAGTAAGATTGATGCATCAAGAGCCGAAACCCAAGTTCACTTCATTTCATAAAAAATGACTACCTTTATTTATTAAATAATTAAAATATGCAGTTAAACCCGGAATTTACTCCATTGATTAGATTAGTCGTAGCCACTGTAATTGGCGTAATGATTGGTTTGGAACGTCAGAAAAACGGCAAAATAGCCGGTATCCGCACCTTTGGCACACTGGCTCTCGGCACTGCGGCTATCTGTATTTTTGCATTAAAAATGCAGGGGATGGCAAATGGTATGGAATGGGTAATTATCGCATCTATTATTATTGCCATCGGCTTTATTTCGGCTCGCATGTTTATTATTGACAGCGGAAACGGCGTGCAAGATTTTTCCAATATCACCGCCATTTGGTGTACAGCAGCAATTTCCATACTTATTTCTTTCGGCTTTTATACATTGGGTGGCATTACGGCATTCTTGTTATTACTTATATTTTTATTAAAAGACGTTTACGAAAAAAAATAAACTATTATGCAAAGCAGTGGCAAACTTCGTTTATTAATTATGTTAGCCTTTATCGGGTTTTCCGTAATTTCATATTTTTTCAAATCTCAAGTCAATCCGGTAACCGGCGAAAAGCAAAGGGTGGATTTAACACCGCAGGAAGAAGTAGCCATGGGCTTGCAGTCAGCACCCGAGATGGCCGCACAATTTGGTGGTCTGTACCCGGATGAGAATGTACAGCTTAAAGTGCAAGCCATCGGGCAAAAACTGGTGAATGGCACCGAAGCAAAAAATTCACCTTATGAATTTCATTTTCACGTGTTGGCTGACCCCGAAACAATTAATGCATTTGCTTTGCCGGGCGGACAAATATTTATCACCATGGGCTTGCTAAAACGCCTGCAAAATGAAGACCAACTAGCGGGAGTATTAGGCCATGAAATGGGACATGTCATCAACAGACACTCTTCTGAGCAGATGGCAAAACAAGGACTGATGAATGGCATTGTACAAGGTGTAGCCATGGGCAGCGGCGATATGAATACGGCACAAATAGCCTCTTATGTAAGTAATGTAATTGGACTAAAATATGGAAGAGATGATGAGTTGGAGAGCGATAAGTTTGGCATCAAATACATGTATCAAACCGGATATCAACCGGAACAAATGCTTGGTGTGATGGAAATTTTAAAACAAGCCTCTGGTGGAGGAAATCAGGATGATTTTATGAGCACTCACCCCAGCCCGGAAAACAGAGAAATAAAAATAAAGGAAGAAATTGCCCAGTTAAAATCGAAAAGCTTAACGCAATAAATGGGGCAAGAACACCACCATCACCACGCACATTCTGCGATACAAAAACTGAACAGCCATTCGTTAACCACAGCCTTTTATGTGGGCATTGTGCTCAATTCATTATTTGTAATTGTAGAGCTGATTTATGGTATTTCACAACATTCCTTGTCTTTAATATCCGATGCAGGTCATAATCTTTTTGATGTATTATGTTTGGTTTTGGCTCTTATCTCCGTTTGGCTGTGCAAAGTGAAAACATCAGAACAATACGCATTCGGCTATAAAAAAGTAAGCATAATCGTGGCATTTTTTAATTCTGCGGTATTATTGATTAGTGTTTTTGTCATCTTTTATGAAGCCATTTTGCGCTTAAAAAATCCTGCACCTTTGCAAGGCAAAACGATTGCCATAGTAGCCTTAGCCGGCATACTTGTTAATGGAGTTTCCGCCCTATTCTTTTTATCACATAAACAAGAAGATGTAAACGTGAAATCTGCTTACTGGCACTTGCTGGCAGATATGCTGCTATCTTTGGCAGTATGTATTGGAGGTGTGGTTATTTACTATACCGGATATACCAAGATTGATGCATTACTCAGTATGTTGATTTCGGTAATCATTGCATGGAGCAGCTGGAAACTGCTTAAAGAAAGCTTTGAATTGCTCATTGGAAAAACACCTGCATCTGTAAATAAAAGCGAAATAAGCAAACTGATTCTCGATACAAGAGGCGTAAAAACACTGAAACTATTAAGAATATGGGCCGTAAGTACTAATGAATTTGCCGCACATATTAATGTAGAACTAGAAGAAGGATTTTCTACAGCATCTCAACAAGAAATAAAAGTTCAAATCTGCCAGTCGCTGAAAGCTAAACAAATCACCTATCTTTTTTGGGAAATCTGTTGAATAGAGCAATCTTCCATACAGTATAAATCACAACGTATTGTATTTCATGTCTTTGTAAAATATTTTCATAATATTCTTTCAACAATAAGGATTATTTATCTGGAAATATTATCAAAATATTATTTATTTTTGAAGTAATTAAATGAGACACTAATGAAAACAAGACTCGTACTTACAACTATTGCTGTTATTGCATTGTTACAAGCCTGCGCACCCATTAACCAACCTGCACCTCGAAATCTACCTGTAAGTGGAAATTATGATGTAAACATATTGGATTTCGGTGATTCAATTAATTATCAGGCATTCGGCAAAACAAAATTAATACCCATAGAAGGAGACACATTATGTTTCGACTTGGTGAAGGGAAATGAGTATATCAATTTTATGATTTGGGTGAAATCAGCAAGTAATATCCAATATGAATACTTAAATTATGACTCCTTGCAGATAGATTCTACGAAATTTACCTTATTGAAAAAAGATGAGCATATACTACACCTGTCAAATGCAAGATGGAAACCATTTTTGTATGCCCCGGGCATGACTATCTTCGACATGAGACACGATTCTGCACTGATTGGGTATGATACTTTTTCGATTATAGGCGATGCATCCATTGCTTCGCCTAGCCTATTATTTGGATTGTCTAATTACCAAAACATGGAAGGATTTCTTGTATTTAGAAGAAAATATAACGACACTTATCTATATTTTTGGTTACGGATAAAAGCAGAACCAAATACAACATTTCAGCTTGGGAGTTTGCAATATAACGGTGGGTATTCTATCAATGTTTTAGACGGCAAATATCAGCAGGACAGCATCATTACCGGACAATAAGTCTTTAAATCTATCCCCAAAAAGAGGCTGAACAATATCCGGCCTCTTTCTTTATTTTTCACTTTCGGGGTGTGTTTAAATTTATTTAACACGTATGAGCCTAAAAATCAGCATTTTTAAGCCTTTTCCAACACAAAACCCTTATTTTTCCACATTTATTTCCTATTTTTGCAGGCTTATGTTTTTCAGGAATTTTTATATTCTTCTCATCTCTGTATTCTTGCTGTTTGCCTGCGACCGTAAAACGCAGAAATTGCTTAAGGGCAATGACATGGAAGCCAAACTGCAAATTGCGGATAACTACTACAATAAGAAGAAATACGAAAAAGCAATTCCCATTTACGAGGAGCTGTTAACCGTGTATAAAGGACAGAAAAATGTGGAGGATATTTATTTCAAATATGCCAATGCGCATTTTCTCAACAAAAGCTACGAGTTGGCCTCTTTTTACTTCCGCAGTTTTTATAACACTTATCCCTTCAGCGAGAAAGCAGA
>DAOQII010000063.1:0-10688 GCA_035339455.1 Chitinophagales bacterium | reverse complement strand
TCATGAAAAATCAAAAAGCATATTCCGTTCTGATTAGTTTAATCCCCGCCATCCAGGCCATATTGGATACCTTTAATGCCGCTAAGGTAGATGGCGCTATGCGTACGTACATCGGTGCATCACTCATGCTGCTGCTCATCATTTTGCAAGGCATACAAATCTATCTCAACCCAAACATAAAAGACCGTGCGCTGTGGGTAAGCATCGTAGCCTTATGTGGTTATATAGCAGGAGGAGTGTTGGACAACCTCAACCTCATACATTTAACCGACGAAGTTTTTAGCGTAGTGCGTTTAACATTCTCACTCCTAGTTGTGATTGCAAATGCCATTGTGCGGGAGTACAATACGATGCCGATAACTACTAAAGAATCAGACAAATAAAAATAAATCAACTATTCACCTTTTAAAATAAACAGATATGAAAAACATGAATCGTTTAACACCGGAAGAAATCACCAACCTGATACAGGAAGGACTGAACCTGCTCATCAAAGGATTTGAAAATATTGGCTTCAGAAGAAAAACCAACGAACGCCTGCAACTGCTCGAAGACCAGGTGGCTTTGCTGAGCAAGAAACTGTTAGCCTCAGAAGAAAGCTAAAGAAGCAAATTAACCAATGTTCGGGATATATGTTTCACTTTAAAAATAGTTGATTTTTGATATAGAACCTCCTCCTATTAATTCCTCCTCCTTGTTAAGTTGGAGGAAAATATGAGAAATCAACTATTTTTTCCATCATAATCTTCTTAACCCGAACTCAGGTATATGAATTAAAAAAACGGCTACAGGTGTAGCAAAAAAGATTGAGTACAAAGCTCGGGGTGGATAACTCATGCCCAAGCGAAAGTAAAACAGCAACGTGCTTAACGCAAGATATGACAGATAAAGACTTTACTGCGGCCGGCTTAGATGTTCTTGTCTGCCAACAGGCAGGCGCCCCGGGCAAATTTGTACACGAAAAATGAATAACCAATAAAAAGACAACACATGATAAACTTAGAAGAAATAAAAAACAGCGAAGGCTTGGTATTGACAGCCTATAAGCGCAAAGGCGATGTGTGGACTATCGGGTATGGTTCTACGTATTACAAAAACAACACCCGTGTAAAACAGGGAGATAAAATTACGGCAGCACAGGCTGAAGAGTTGTTGCACTATAAGATAGAAAAAGAATATCTGCCCCAGCTAAAGCAACAAATAAAAGCCGTGCTGAATGACAACCAGCTATCGGCATTGTTAAGCCTGATTTACAATATAGGCGTCGGCAATTTAAGGCGCACGAAGCTATTGGCTTTAATTAATGATGACCCGGACGATGAGGGCATTCGTTTGATTTGGGAAAACACACATGTGCGCAAAAACACGCAGTTTGAAAAAGGCTTAAGAGCCAGACGAAAGCGAGAGACCGCATTATACTATAAACCGGTAGACATGTAGCGTTTCTAAAACAATATTAATTAACCAAACAGCAAATATTAACAAGTACAAATATTCAAGGTGAATTATTATGTCTAATAGTAACACAAACAGAGGGAAAATAAACTTTAAAGAAGTATAACCACAAAAAAACGGGGGGCACATGAAAACATAAAAAGAGAAAACTGCAAAAAATGAAAATAACGAATACGTTCATTTTCAAATTTTCAAATTAACCAATTTTCAAATTAACAGTGAGAAGTACACTCAACAAACGTACACAAAAAATAAACAAACAATTTTTTAACAAATTAAATTATTTAAAATGACAACATTAGAAAAAAAGACAACGAACGAACTCTTTCGTTTTGTCAACACTAAACAAATTGGATTGGATACTATTGAGGAAATAGATTCCCATTATATCCAGCAACAGTATCAGAGCCTAAGTGCCACTCAACTGTCTGATATTGAGTCAGCCGTTGCATTGTTCTACACGACCTATTTGTCGCTGATAGGTGCAAACAGTACTGTTACTGGCAGCACTACCGATGCAGTAAAAAACGCCGCTGATGCTTATACACTCTTATTTACGGATGAACAATCGTTCACTTCGCAATTTCCTCACTTATTAAAAATAGTAAGATGGGTGGACGAGCATAAAGAAACAATGACCAAACAAGAGTTTATCTACATGGTAGAAGCAGAATTAGGCACTTCCATATCAACTTTTGTTTTGGGAAGTACCGGAGCACCTGCCTCATTCATGGGTGGAAATGCCATTTTACCCGATGTAAGCAATAATACCTATCTGACTTATTGGTTCAGATTGTGGGATAACTTAATCATACATACCTGCCAATTGAAGAATCCATCTTGTATCCACTTATCCAGTCAGGCAATTGTATTGTTGGCACTATTAAAAAGAATTGCTTCCGGCGATGCTTCACTAAATGAACATAAGGATTTCTTAGATGCATTTACGGCTACTCCGCTTTTGCCGTTAAATATTAATCAGTTGTTTATGGCATACCACCAATCGAATGGTGGTGGAAATCAAACTGCAAATACTTTTGCAAATAAGACAGCAAATTCTTTTACAAATTCTACAGCAAATAAAATAGCAAATGCCAAATCACAATATGGAAACTTGCTGACAGTATTAAACGAAGTAAAAGCTTTACAACAAAAAAAGAGATTGGAACTAAACAGCAAGAGATTGGAGGCTGCACTTAATTCTACTACAAACACAAACAATCTTACACAACCTTCGGAAAATATACCTGTTGTTGATGACGGTAGTGGCAGTGGAACAGGAACTACCGGAGGTACAAGACCGCCTATCATCATTGAAGGAGGTACAGAGGATCCGGTTGTGTTATTAAATACCTATACTCTAACAGAAGCAGATATGGCATCGCTGAGTGCTGAAACGATTGCCATCATACAACAGTATGCACACGGAGTAACGAATATCACCTTTCAAGAACTCTTAGATATCATAAATGGATTGATAACAGGGCAAATAAAAACTATCGCGGAAGGCTCTACAAAAGTAGGGACGATACGTATCGGGAATGTCATTATTAGAAGTGATGAATATTGCACGGATATGGCAGAAGAAAATATTCCGGTATGTACTATTTTAGAAAAAAAAGATTTCAAGAGCGAAGGTGCATTAGCAAACTATGCCAGTATCGGAGACCTGATTGTTACCAAACAGCAGTTGATAAAATATGACTTAGGAGAGGTAGCACATGTAGAAAATATTATGCAGGGCGAAGAAAGAAGCAGAAGTTTTATTACAACCGACAGGCTGGAAGAGCTGACACTAACGGAAACGGAAACGGAAAATGAAACCGTGAGTGATACACAAACAACCGAACGCTTTAGTGTAGAGAAAGAATCAACAAGTGTTATCAATGACCAAAAAAATATCAACTTTGGGGTCAACATAAGTGCCGACTTTGGTCCGGTGCAAGCTAGCACAAGTTTTGGTTACAGCTCATCACACAGCTCCAATCAATCCAATCATGATGCCACTAGTTTTTCTAAAGATGTAACCACAAGAGCATTAAAACGAGTAAAAGAAAAAGTACGCACCTTGCGCTCCAGATTGCAAATACACGAAGTGGTGGATAAAACAAAACATAAGTATGTCAATATCCCGGGTGAAGACCATATCAATGGCGTGTATCGTTGGTTGGATAAATATTACCTGAATAAAGTGTTGAATTATGGCAAACGCCTAATGTTGGAATTTACCGTACCCGAACCCGCCAGTTTTTATATTTTCAATAAAATGCTCAAAGCCAAAGGCTCTAATGATTATAAAGAGATGCCAACAGATCCGAATGATTTGAAAGAAGATATTAAGAATGTTGATGGAGATCTAATCACAACACTTAAACTCAATTCGTTCAAAGATATCAGTAAAGAGAATTATGAATACTTCGCGGCTTATTACAACCTGACCGATGTAGAGGCTTACCCTGCAGAAGACAAGACTATCGGTGTGGCTTATGATGTGAAAATTACAGGCAATGCTGATGGTGCTTTAAAAGATGATAGTATGGTAGTACCGGAAGGGTATAAAGCTAAATCTTTTAAGGTAGCTTATGAACTTGCAGATGACAATAACAACCAAAGTGGAATCAGGATACAAATTGGCTCCAACATTATTCGAAATGTAAGTCATAAAACTCTTAATAAATCTACAGATTTTAACATTCCGTTAGCAAATCTAAATATTCCATCTTCTAATAATGAGTATACATTAAACAATACTATTCGTGGTAACGATAAAATTCCGGTGTCCATTAAAGCATGGTGTTCTAACGGGGCGAGAACGGTAGATGCTATTGTAAATGTGCAAGTAAAATGTGAATTAGATGAGTCGGGTATTGATAAATGGAGATTGAAATTATACAATGCCATTATGGAAAAATACCAACAAGACATGCGCGATTATGAAGAATGGCTGCGTGCACAGGAAATATATGATTTGCCGGATATGGGCAATAATCCAGATATCAACCGTAACATAGAACAAACCGAACTGAAACGTCGTTGTCTGGAAATGTTCAGCGGTCAGCGTTTCGAGAGCTTTGATGCAACAGTAAACGGCATTCCAAATGTTTCTTCTTATCCCGAATTTGATTTTATGGAAGCGATAAAAGAAGGCTCCATGGCTCGATTCTTTGAGCAGGCATTCGATTGGAAAAACATGACGTATGAGTTTTACCCGTATTACTATGCCCGCAAAAAAATGTGGCTGACACTCAACAATATTCAGGAGAAAAACGATCCGGTATTCGAGAGTTTCTTAAAATCAGGCTATGCACGTGTAGTAGTACCGGTACAGCCGGGCTTTGAGTTGTTTTTAGCCTTGTATGCAGGCTGGTCTTGGCTCAACAAAGGCGAATCCATACCATTGCCGTTAGCCCTTCTATTCTACTCCGGCAAGGGAATGCCAAATGTGGGTATCGATCATCCATTGTTTGTATCGGTGATGAACGAATTGTCACAGATACAAACCCTCAATGAGGATGAGCCGATAGAAGTAGGGCACTACATACAAAAAGTGCCGACCAATTTGGTGTATTTAGCTAAGCAACATTTGGTAGCAGGTGAATCTACAACAGCCGATTTACCGGACCATTCATCAGATCCCGATCTTATCGACTATTTATAACAACACTTTAACACGTTAGCGCGTGCAAGCGCGCTAACTATTTTTTTAACTTTATAAATGAAATAAAATGCAAACAAATAATAACAATGAAGTAAATATAAAGATTATAAACACTCAATCACCTAGTTTTATAAAAGCAAATATTAATAAATTAATTTACATGTTGTACGGAATAAATCCTATTGGGAATAAATATTTTCAAATATCTTATAACGATGTTGGTGGGTTTAATTGTATCAAAACTGACAGAACAAATGCCAATTTTTCAGGCAATGTAATAAAAGGCAAGGAAGATGCAACTAAAAAGGTAACAGAATTTTTAAAACAAAAGAATGAATTAATGACAAGAAATTTTAAAAATGAGAATATTACTTTCTTCCCAATATCATACATGAAACCAGTGGCAACAATACCAAATTATGTAGATGGTAAAAATGGAAGTATTTTACAATCTTGGTCTGTTATTTACAAAATAACAATACCGGCTTATACAAATAAAGATAATCAACAAGAAAAAGTGGATATCTTAAATGCAGATATTGCAATTACCATGAGTACCAATGGGCAAATTGTTAGAGTAAATTACAGCTTACTTCCATTACAAGATATAAAAAGTTCTACATTAAATAAAGTAGTTGCAGAAGAAGATACTATACCTCAGATAATTTACCTATTAAATAAAGATATACAAAACATTACACCATTCTATTTGTCTGTTACAGAAACGGCATATATACCAGCGACTAATGATTCTATCGTACCCAAACAAACAATATCTCAACCTGATATTCCTTTTATTAATCCAATGGAATACGATGAAAATAGAGTTGTGATGTGGTTAAGAACTAGCAATACCTCAAAAGTGCTATTAGCCAAGGATGCTACTGATGAAGAGAAGAAAAAAAATGCTGCAAATACATTGCCAATTGGAGCCAAAGTAATACGCTTACAACCAAAATCTGAAACTTCTGAAACAACACCTTGTTTATACTTTTGGAATGACAAGTATAATGTAACAGATATTCCAGAACGAAATTTGAGTAATAAAAACAGTTGGCTTTCAGATAAATCAGGTGATGTATTAAGAAATGATATTTCTCATACATTGGCAAGGGTACAATCCAAAGTCCAAGATTTGAAAAATCAAAAAGAAAACCCC
This sequence comes from Chitinophagales bacterium, assembly GCA_035339455.1. Classification (GTDB taxonomy): domain Bacteria; phylum Bacteroidota; class Bacteroidia; order Chitinophagales; family JADIYW01; genus JADJSS01. The sequence continues at coordinate 4,416 of DAOQII010000063.1, read as the reverse complement.
AATAAAGATTTTACAAATTTATATGATTTTGTGGATAGGTATAAAAACATTCAGCTTACTAAAGACCAAATCCTTGATGCGCAGATACTGTTTAACAACCGCACCAAAATAAATACACAAGATAAACCTGAAACAGTAAAAAGATTGACTGATCTAATAAAAAAAGTATATAATCCTACAATAAATAAAAATAGTAAAACATTTTTTTTTGAAGAGACCTTAATTGTGCCATTGAGTGAAGAATGGTTTTTAAATGATTCTGTATTAACTGAAAGATATTTGCAAACCTGGAAAAAGGATGGGAAGTTATATAATATATCTGGAAATAGGGATGATAGTTCTGGTGCATACGCATACCTCAGTGAAGAATTAACAGCATTTAGAAATGAAGTTCCCAAACTCAAAGAAATTGTACGTAATTCTAAATCTTCTTCCACGCCGGAGGCAATTTGGTTAGAAAGTATTAGCGATAGTTATTTAAGTAAAATAAAAAGAATTATATATATACATCAAGGTACTTGGTATATTAATCAAACTCAACGTTATGCGGAAGACGTTGGTTTAGAAGCTTCATTTGCAATATTCAGAACACCAGCCTTATTAACAGTATTATTACATGAATTTAGTCAAGGGGATAATACTTTTTATAGAGATGTAACAGGTGATACACATGTGCCTAGGTTAAATACAGAGTTGTCGCATAAAAAAATAATAGCAAGCGGATTAACTGAATTCAGCCAAGATGATATTAATTATATATATCAAGTAAATGGTGTAATTTCAATAATTAGTATCGCAATTTTATTAAACATAATAAATGGTAAATAATATGAATAAAAAATTTTTTTTTATGTTTTTTTTTGTAAGTATTTTTAGCAGTAATTACATTATAGCCCAAACGAGATCCGATACAATATATTTAGGATGTGTCAATATTTCTGATAGTTTGGTAAAATATATCGATGTGGGATTAATAGATCAAGGGAATATATTATTTTGTATTGATTTAATCAATCAACTAGATTCTATTGAAATATATAGTATTACTGGTTCTTCGGGCGGGATGTATGCCGTTGATGATTATAAAAAGAAGTTATTAAACAAAGAATCTTCGTCTGTACTGTTTTATTTTCAAACAAAAACGCATAATGGTCCTTTTTTTAAGCCATTAACTGTACTGTATTTCGATAAAAATAAGAATAAAAAAATATATCCAATTGCATTAAAGGGTAATATAAAATAAACGTGCTTGTTTAAGCAATACAGATGAAAAAAATTAGCGTTATTTTAATTTTTATAGATATTATGCTATCGTTTGCATAAGCAAACGATAGCATAATAAATTATTATTCATATAATATATGCATAGGCGAGTCTGATTTGCAAAATACATCCCCAATTAATGTGAAGAACCCAAGTTCAAATGTTAAATGCAATTTATGGGGGGCATAAAATAACATTTTTTCAAAACAGAGCGAGGGGTAAAATACAACACATTATCTTATTTTCTCTCCCTCCATAAGTATTAGTTTAACCTAATATTCCTGTGTAGTGTTTTATAATGGTTAAACTATACTTCAACTTTAGTTTTCTCAGTATATAAATCTAAGTTACAATAAAATGAATAACTTTGAAAAATTAAAATTTTTGTTTGTTTCAGTTGGTGAGAATACCAACCGATTGGGAAGTGTTTTCAATACGGTTCGTGGTTGGCAGGTGATAACACCTGCCAACCCAGTGGCTCGCTGCACAGCAACATCAACAAACAATTTACATTAAACTGAATTCTTAAACCAGTATAAATACAGAAAAAGTATAATTACTAAAAAAGGCAACCCGTTAAAGTTTAGCCGAACAATAAACAGCATGAGGCGATAAAAAATCGTTGCGACTTAAAACTATCGTGTAAACACAACGTAAATAAATAGGTTGTTTTGCAAATTTGCCAATAAAACGACAACCACTAACCAAAGTGACAAGATAGTTTTCACAAGCAGATTTTTTAGAGCTGAAGCCACAAGCACAGGCAAAAATGCCTTTTATTGTTCTTGATTTTTTGCTCCACTTTTGTATCAAGACAAAAGGGGAAGAATACAAAAACACGGCAACATGATTAACCAAAAAAGCCAACCCAAAAACAAGATAAAAATTGTATATTTATACACAAAGCCGTTAAGGTTAGTCAACTGTAAAATAGTTGATTTAACCTTACTTCCTCCACTTTCATCAAGTAGGAGAAATAAAAGGTGGTGGTTCTAAAAAAAACGAAATCAACTATTTTTAAATAAGAATACAAATACAGTAGTGCAAAAATTATGAATTGAATATAAATGACTGGGATTTTTTATCACATTATGATGAATGAGAAACGGATAATGGTTTGTTGGTAACGCATCCAACGCTTAAAGCTTAGCGATGCTAAACACCACCAAAGGCGAGAGGAGCGAGCTAGGATGGTAAACCTGCAACTATTTTTCCAGATAATGCTATTCAACCAATGCCAAAAAGTACAAATTTTTGAATTAATCATATAAAATAATAATATTATGAAAGATGAGATAATAAAAATGATAGTAGAAACAGAAGGCAAACATCCAAACGATCCAACTATAACAACGAAATTGAATTCAATTACAGAGATTTTATCAAAATCATTAGATGAAACGATTAGTTGTTTAAATGAGCTTGACGAAAATTCAATAAGTTGGATTTCTACGAGATTCGAAAATTTATCATATAAATTTCAAAGTAAAGAATTTATTGACTGTATTAAGAATTTAGTTGTGAAATTTCCAAACATTAGTTATTTGAAAGACGACGTACAAGATGCAATTGATGCAATGTAGTTGTAGCTCACTACATTCGCCGTTGATTGGTGTTTAGCTTAGCCATGCAATAAGCGCAGCAAGCGTCACCAACAACTTTTATTTCACTAAGCCATCGTGCCAAAAATCTTATATTTTAGCTAAGTGATAACAGAACGAATAAAAGAATATCATCTGGATTTTATAACAGTTACTTGCTATAAAGAAAGGCAAAAAAAATAGTTGATTTCTCCTTTTCTCCTCCACCTACATTAGGAGGAGGAATTACAAGGAGGAGTTTTTTGATAAAAAAAATCAACTATTTTTATAGAGGAATACAAATACAGCAGTGCAAAATTTTATCAATTAAATATAAATGACTGGGATTTTTTATCGCATGATGATGAATGAGAAACGGATAATGGTTTGTTGGTGACGCATACCACGCTTTGACTTCTGCTATGCTAAACAATAACGTGGGCGAACAGTATGAGCTAGGATATAATAAAAATAAAAAGTAATGAAAAAACGAATAAATAGAATATTGGAAAATACATTAATATGCGTACTTATTATCCTAGTAGTAATAAAATTAATAAATGATGAGATTACTAAAAAGCAGATATCTAAGAAGTCAGGAATTACAGTATGTACTATTGTGAATTATTATGAAATTTATGGTTCTGAATATGCAGAATATCAATATAGAGTTGGGTTAAATACATATGTGAAAAAATCAGGAGTTGACCCTTATTCTGGTAAATTTGATAGAAATAATCTAAAATCAAATATTGGTATATTACGCTATGTAAAATATTCAATAAAAGATCCAGAGCGGTCGATATTATTATATGACTCGATTCCTCAATAACCCTCTACAGCAACCATATAGAACTTTAAGTAATATGGAAGTATTCGCCTGTCTGTCTCAAATTCGCTCAGTTTGATTATGACAGTTTTTTAGATAATGAAGTAATGCCCCCTTGTCATTGTTGGTTTGTAACCAACAAACTACGAACCCTAAAGAGTTATAAGAATACCCATCAGAAAAAGTTGTTTTCCCAGCCCTCTAAGTTCGCTTTTGGTGTTCCGTTCACGAAGCAATAAATTCAGATTATAACACCATTTCCGGGTATAAATTACTCCTGCTTCAAGCCATCCCAGCCTAAGGAAATAATATCATAGTAATTGCCCCCTTTTGAGTAGAGTTTTACTCCCAAATTAGCATCCAGCATTTCACCGATAATATGGATGTTTTCATTTTGTTCAATTTTTGCTTTATCATCCGGCTTAATAGTAAATAACAACTCATAATCTTCTCCCCCGCTTAAAGCACAGTTTATCGGGTCTATATTAAACTCTAGAGCCTTGTTATACGTTTCTTCGGCAATGGGCACTGCAGCCTCATTGATTTGACAACCCACATTGCTTTGCTTGCAGATGTGGAGAATTTCTGAACTCAATCCGTCAGATATATCTATCATTGCAGTCGGCACAAGCTGATTTTCTGCAAAAAACCCGATAATATCCTTACGCGCCTCCGGCTTGAGCTGTCTGCCTACAATATATTCATCGCCACTCAGTTGTATCTCCGCTTCGGGTGCATTTAAAA
>DAOQII010000062.1:0-10722 GCA_035339455.1 Chitinophagales bacterium | reverse complement strand
AAGTATGATATTCTTCAGTTTTATCTGATACAGCAATCTGAACATTAGGATTTGCATTTATCCATTCCATGGATATGGAACGGTCGACAACTTTTAATTCTTCAATTTCTTCTTCTTTTTTCTTTTTTTTCTTTTCCCGTTCTTCTCTTTCCTGTTCTGACAGAGCAGGTTTTTTTATTTTGCGATGCAGAAATATGAGCCCTTTTGGTGTAAATAATATTGGTACATTAAATCCTTCGTAAGCATATAAGATGTTGCCCATTTCAGGATATTTGTCATACACATCACCATACTGTCCAATGTTTTCGATAAATCGTTTGGAATTTCCATAGACATCGTAATCTTTTCCTTTTAAAAATTCCGTTGAATCGATCTTGTCAGCTGGCAATGTTTGTGCATCTGTTTTTGCAGAAACAAAAAAAATAGCAATAACTGCATAATAAAAGCAATATTTTATTAAATGTTGGACTCGAATTTGCATCATATTCCAAAATTCAACTTGTTGTTTGTTATTCTTATTATACATCTGATAGAAAAATAAAATTACTACTATTTATACAAGAACCTATTGACTTATATCATGATTTTAATCTATGTGAATTACCAGTTAACTTTCAGTGTCAGATATATGTTCCTTCCAGCGGAGTTAATGCCTGAAGCAAATGTTCGGTATTGTGTATCTAATAAATTTTCAAAGCCAGCCATTAGCGTAATATTTCTATGTGGTTGATAAGCTGCTTTGAGGTTTAAAGTAAACCACGCAGGCATGCCGTCTTTTGTAGCATATTGTAAATTATCTTCGCCACTATCACTATATTCTTTCAGTTTCTTCCAGCCATTAAATAAAGAATAGAGTTCAACAAATACTTTCTTAGCATGATAATTGACGCCAATTCTACCAAATAAAGGAGCGATGTGATCTAAGGGCACCTGACGAGTCTCTGATAATATTCGACCACGAGTATAATTAATTGAAAATGAAGCGCTAAAATATTGACTAAAATCTGCTGAGATGGAAGAACTAAATCCCAATAAATAGGCTTTACCTGTATTTTGGTTAGCATACACGGCACTTTTAGTATCAGCATAATCAATAGAATCTAATCCATTATAACTGAATTTCCCAGTTTGAATGGCATCTATAAAATAAGTTGCCCAAAAAACATTTTCCCATTTAACGCTATTTCCAAATTGTTTAGAAATATTTAGTTCACCGCTAATTGTTTTTTCCGGTTTGATTTTATTATTTGGAACTATAATTTTTCCGGGTGCAGATTCGAATACTTTAGACAAGTCATCAATGTTAGGTACTCTAAAACCTGTGTTAAATAATAATGCAATTTTCCACTTATTTGTGGGTGCATAGGCGAAGCCCAAATTTCCACTAGCCGTAAAATTATTTTGTTGTACAGATTGGAATGGAAATTTAAAGAAAGTAGTATCATTGAAATGTGCCAGCAATGATGAAACACCTATTCTGATTCCATCATTAATAGTAAAATATTTTCCATATTTTCCGATATGTGTTGCATATACAGCAAATGTAGTCATATTGTCTTTTCCATTTGGATATCTAGTATCTAATGGACTTTGTTCGCCTGTTGTAATATCAACTTTATTAGCTTTTGAAATCACCATGCTGTATTGTCCGTCAACACCAAAAATTATTTTATTAGTTTTTATTTGTTTTACAATATCTAAAGAATAGCCTACTAGATGAACGTTTTCGATTCTGTTAGAAAGATTGTTTTTGCCAAAACTTCTATTGTGCCTACTTTCTACTACATATTGATAGCTAATATTTGCATGAATGGAATTAAAAAATGCATTTGGATGATTATATTCTATGTTATAAGCAGTTAGTATTCGTGTTTGTGGACCATAATACCATTCAGCAGAATTTAACCCGTTTCCTTTCGGATCGGTTAATCTGTCATATCGAGAAATATTTGTGCTGTTAGAAAATTGAATATTGAGTTGATGCTGTAAAAAATCATTTTGTTTTATCAAAAATTTTTGAAGGATATCATATTGCGAATAGCCACTTTTCTTCTGAATCAAAGGATTATTATTCGTAATCAAAGTGTCATTTCCGTCAATTCTGTCAGCATAAAAAGTGCGTTCGCCAAATTTTTTATAAAATGGATTCTGTGCGCCACCCATTCTCAAATCACCAAATTTACTATAAGTAACTGCAGTTAATGAAGCAAATTTTTTAAGACCAATATTGATTTCTGCGTGCCCGGTTAATTCATTGTTTGCCAGGCCATATCTGAAAAATGTATTTCCTTTTATTAAAATTTTATCAGATGATTGTAGTAAAGGTTTTCTGGTGTACATACTAATCACACCACCTAAAGCATCGCTACCATACATTGTAGAAGACGAACCGTTCAGAATTTCAACTCTATCTAAAATTGAATTGTCAATTGTGATAATATTTTGCAAATGTCCGGCACGATAAATTAAATTATTCATCCGAACACCGTCAATCATCATAACCACTCTGCTGGCTTCAAATCCTCTTAATATTATACTGCCACCTCCTGCCTGGCTTCTTTGTACAAAAGCATGGCCTTGATTTTCTATTAAGGATGCTGTAGTTTGTGCGTTAACCTTTTCAATATTGTTTGATTTTATGATACTGATTTGCTGTATAATTTTATGTTTAGATTCCTCTAATTTAGTGGCAGATATTACTACTTCATTCAGCTTGTTTACGATGATTGTATCTTTAATTTCTTTAGTTTGTGCAATTGCGATAAAATGAACTGAAATGGAAAGAAACAAAGCAATTGTAAATAGAATTCTCATAAAATATTTTGAATGTTGAATTTATATAGTGAAAAAAATACTTATGACAAAAATAGCTTATTCTGAATGTTTTAAGAAGATAGCATACATATGATAACACATTTTTCTCAAATAAAAAGTGACAGTCTTATTATAAATTATGAAGCATTTAATATTTACTGAAAATTTGGAACGAAATACAATTCCTCACAAATGTGTAAATTTGCAACGCTTAATTAATTGACTTAGTAATACAGCATTCTCATTTCATGAAAAAACAACGTGTCATAGTAGGTTTATCGGGTGGAGTAGACTCCAGTGTGGCAGCCTATTTATTGTTGCAACAAGGCTATGAAGTAATAGGTTTGTTCATGAAAAACTGGCACGATGGCAGCGTTACCATTCAGGGTGAATGTCCTTGGGTGGACGACAGTAACGATGCTTTATTAGTGGCGCAAAAATTGGGTATTCCCTTTCAAACCTTGGACTTGAGCGAAGAATATAAAAAGCGTATTGTTGATTATATGTTTGCCGAATACGAAGCAGGACGAACGCCTAACCCGGATGTATTGTGCAACCGCGAAATAAAATTTGATATTTTTTTGAAACATGCGCTTACATTAGGTGCCGATTTTGTGGCAACCGGGCATTATTGTAGAAAAGCAATTACAAAGGATGCCGAACAACAAGCATGCTTTCATTTATTAGCCGGAAAAGACGGGAACAAAGACCAGAGTTATTTTTTATGCCAATTAACCCAAGCACAATTGAGTAAGGCATTATTTCCAATAGGAGAACTTACTAAGCTCGAAGTAAGAGCTATCGCGAAAGTGCAAAGCCTGATAACGGCTGAGAAAAAAGATTCTCAGGGATTGTGTTTTATTGGCAAAGTAAAATTACCCGAATTTTTGCAACAACAATTGCAACCTAAACAAGGGGATGTCATTTTAATCCCTGATAAGGAAATAAATACAATTTACTCACCAATTGACAATTGCACACCGGAGCAATTAGAAACTTATACGAGAGGCAATCATTTTTCAGCAACAGACGGTAAAAAAATTGGCAACCATAACGGCGCACATTATTATACCATAGGACAAAGAAAAGGGATAGGAATAGGCGGATTTGAGTTGCCGCTTTTCGTGGTACAAACCGATACCAAAAACAATTTGCTTTTTTTGGGTGAAGGTGAACACCATTACGCCCTCAACAGAAAAGGTTTGTTTATTGAAAACCAAGACATTCATTGGATACGGCCTGATTTGACTTTGGAAAATGGGCAACAAGCAAGCTATACAGCCAGAATACGCTACCGACAAGCATTGGAAAAATGCTGTTTATACAAGACCGAAGAAGGTATGTATATCATTTTTGAAAACCTGCAAAAAGGCATAGCACCCGGTCAGTTTTGTGCCTGGTACGAAGGCGAAGAATTAGTAGGCAGCGGGGTGATTGCGAGATAACATTTGATGTACTAATTTCTGTTTGAATTATTTAAAATTTTTCATAACTCACTTTTACAATACTAGTTAATGGCAGAGTATTATTGGCCTTATTTTTTTCTGTTTGGAAATCACTGTCATAAACTTTTATCATTTGTCTTAACCCCATTTGGTCAACTGAGTAATTTATTACTGCTTTTGGAGTAGAATTCACCAAATCTGCATAAGATATTTCATTATATGGTAGCCAATAAAAGGTCTCATTAATCAAATGCATTTCATTACTTAATTCACCTTTACTCATAAGTAATTTTTTGTCTTTGTAATTGCAGTATGAATTAAATGTATGATTGGTGTAGTTATATTCATAAAATATATCAAGTATGTCTTTTTTTGCCATAAATTCTTTAATGTTATTTAAAGAATCATAGATTTTATACTCTTTAATAGTAGGTTTCTTTCCTACTGTTCATATTCTGCATAAAGACTTGAATTTTCTACTACGAATTCTTTAATTTTATATTTTTTTAGTAATGTAATTTCTTTTTCTATAGGTGTTTTACTAAATGAAAATTTTATTTCCGTATTCTTACTGGCTTTTTTTGAAAATTGACTTAAAATATCGAAATTGTTTATAAAGTATGTAACATAATCATTTGTTTTATTTTTATTTAATGAAGTATATACTATTTGATAGCAGCATCCTGTGGTATCAAAAATGAATCTTTTTTCAAATTGTAAAGTATCTTTAAAATCAAAAACCGTCACATAAGCTGTAGCAGTTTTAATATGATTTGTTTTGACTATGTTTAAGTTAATATATTCATAATGATATTCAAAACTTTTCATTGTAATAGTTATAGTTTGACTAAAAGAAGTTATTACTGATATAATGAAATACATGCTAGATATTAGCCAAATTTTGAAATCTATTTTCAGCTTCTTTTTATTCATACCACAAAAATATGTATTCTGAATTTATAAAACATTATAAATGCGTTGATTTTTTCTACGCCTGCTCTCCGGTTCGGGGTGGTTGGAATGCATTGTACTTTTGCTTGAGTTCATCATCGTAGCGGTCAGCGTAATTTCCTACTCTTGTAATCTGAGCATAAATTTCATTTTCATCAAGGCTATCCACTTCGCGCAGCGTTTTCAACCACACCCAATTATTATACAGCGTAAAGGCAACATTGAACAGTTGATCATTAATTTGGAGCAGTTCCTCATACAATGCAGGTTTGTTGCTCACATTGACAACATCCATTATCGGACTCATCACCTGAAAATAAGCACGACCTTCTTTTTCTATGTGCCACACGTCAATCCATACGGCTGCCGAACCCCGGTTTAATGAATATTGTCCTTCTTTTTCACCTTTGCAGGTACTTGGGTCTATTCCTAATTTGCGGATGGAATTTTCTACCATCTGAATGGTTTTTTGTAAGTCTGACATAGTATAATATTTTTAGAAAGTTATTAAAATTACAGCAAAAAATAAAATCATTCTTCCAATTCCAAATTCATTTTTGCATTTTTCAACTCACTCAGGCTATGCAGATCTTTTGCATGTTTAGCAACAATTAAGCCCTTTTCATAAATATTTAATGCTTTTTTAATCTCACCGTTTTTCTCATATAATTTAGCAAGATGTAAATAAGTCCCTAAATAATTTGGGTTTGTAATGATTAGTTTTTCAAGTAGTTGTATGGCTTTGTTCAAGTTATTGTTGAGTTCATATTCTTTAGCCAGTGCAAAGTTTATGAAACTATCTGTTGGATTTTCTTCATATAGAGCCAATAACTTTTCTAACCTAATCGAATGCATGCATTGAATTTATGAAAATGAGCTAAATTAGTATCAAAATAAATTTAAAGGTATGAAATTTTTAGTATGTATAAGTTTGGTTCCGGACACCACTACTAAGATTTCGTTTGTGGACAACGACACGAAGTTCAACAACGATAAAGTACAGTGGATTCTGAACCCTTATGACGAATGGTACGCATTGGTGCGTGCACTGGAACTCAAAGAAGCTAACGGTGGTACGGTAACCGTAGTAAATGTTGGACCGGCAGAAAACGATGCAGTAATACGTAAAGCCCTGGCTATTGGTGCTGATGATGCCATACGCATTGATGCAGCCGGCGAACTGGATGCTTTTGCCATTGCATCAGATATTGCAGATGTTGCCAAATCCGGTGCTTACGATATGATATTATTGGGAAAAGAAACCATCAGTAATAACGGTTCTAATTTGGGCGGTATGATTGCTGAATTAATGGACTTGCCTTTTATTTCTTATGCATCAAAGTTAGAAATGTCTGGCAATACAGCCACTATAGAGCGTGAAATTGAAGGCGGAAAAGAAATTTTGTCTGTTGATGTTCCTTTTGTATTGTCAGCAGCTAAAGGAATGGCTGAAGCCCGTATTCCTAATATGAAAGGAATTATGGCGGCTAAATCTAAACCTTTACAAGTAGTAACTCCTAAAGGAGTTGCGTCATTAACCACAACGGTAAAATATGAATTGCCTCCTGCAAAAGCAGCCTGCAAAATGATATCTCCCGATCACGTGGACGAGTTGGTACAATTATTACATAACGAAGCTAAAGTAATATAATATGTCAGTTTTATTTTTTATAGAAACAGCCAATGGCAAAGTAAAAAAGAACAGCTTTGAAGCTGCTTCGTATGCTGCACAAGTTGCCTCAAAATTAGGCACTGATGCAGTAGGAATTGCATTAGGAACTGCCAATGATGTCGAACTTGCAAATTTGGGCATCTACGGTGCTAATAAAGTATTGCATGCCTCAAATAGTGCTTTTGATAATTTTGACTCCGGAGTATATGCCAAAGCCATAGCCGATGCCGCAGATAAAGCTGGCGCAGATGTTGTCGTAATGTCTATGAGTTTAACAGGAAAAGCAGTTGCCCCAAGAGTAGCCGTGCGTTTAGACGCCGGCATTGTTTCCGGCGTCGTAAGCTTACCGGATATGACTAACGGATTTGTTGTTAAAAGAGGAGCATTTTCGGGTAAAGCATTTGCTTTTGTAAATATTAACACACCTAAGAAAGTAGTATCTGTTACTCCAAATGCATTTGGTGCTGTAAAAGGAGAGGGGACAGCTACAGTTGAAGCTGTTGACCTTACACCGGCTGCATCCAGAATAACGGTTAAAGAAATCAGTCGACAAACAGGAGATATTGCTCCTTTACCTGAAGCTGAATTAGTAGTTTCTGCTGGTCGAGGTATGAAAGGACCTGAAAACTGGGGTATCATAGAAGATTTGGCTAAAGTATTGGGTGCTGCTACAGCTTGTTCACGTCCCGTAGCTGATGTTCACTGGCGTCCGCATTATGAACACGTAGGACAAACCGGTGTAGCTATACGTCCAAACTTGTATATAGCAATCGGTATTTCGGGTGCAATACAACATTTAGCAGGAGTAAACCAATCAAAATGTATCGTGGTAATCAATAAAGATCCGGAAGCACCATTTTTCAAAGCAGCAGACTATGGTATAGTTGGCGATGCATTTGAAGTTGTACCTAAACTAACAGAAGCTATTAAAGCTTTCAAAGCCAGTCAGCATTAAGAATTTGAAAGCATAAGTCATGAGTTGAAAAAAGACTGATGATATTTCAAAGTAAATAATAAAATCAGATTTGTTGCCGCCGCCCGAAGGGCGGCGGCTACTTTTTTTATACTTTTCCGTACAAAAATTCGTTTACATCTGTAGTGAAATATAATTCGGTCATAGTCATAGTTGTTTGCCTGCTGTTGTTTGAAAATTGTAAACACCATACAAGTAATGCAATTAACTCGGGTAAAATGCCTTTGGTTGAGCTAAACAGTAAATCAGATATTTTTCAAGAAGGGGATATCCTTTTTCATACTTCAACATCATCACAAAGCAGGGCTATCCAGTCAGCCACACATTCAGTTTATAGTCATTGTGGTCTGCTTTTTCATAGAAATGCGAATGATAAAAACTGGTATGTACTCGAAGCAGTACAACCTGTAAAATGGACACCTTTGGATAAATGGATAGCCCGGGGAAAAGCAAAACATGCAGTAATTAAGCGTGCTGCTATTACAATAAATCAACAAGATGCAATAAAAAATGAAGCTATGAAATTCTTAGGAAAAAATTATGATTATACATTTGAATGGTCGGATAACAAAATATATTGTTCTGAATTGGTATGGAAAGCCTATTTCAATGCAACAGGAATAAAATTGGGCAGCTTGCAGCCATTGTCTTCATTGGATTTAAAAAATAAACAAGTAAGCAAAAAACTAAAAGAACGCTATGGCAATAAAATCCCCTACACAGAAAAAGTAATTTCGCCTAATGCAATATTTACATCCGATAAGCTAACAACCGTTTATTCGCAATAAAATATCAACTCTAATTACTTTTAATCAAACAATCCCATTTAAAATTTCTGTATCTTAGTCATAATGAAATACCTACTTAGTCTGCTGTTTTTAGTGCTGTTTTTTATCTGGAATACGGATGCGCAAACTTATTACAAGCATTATGATGTAGAAGTAGTGAAAAACAGTAGCTTATTGCCTTATCCCTGGATGGGTGGATTGAATAATGCACAATTCGCTAATGCGGATGTCAACCATGACGGCAAAAAAGATATCGTTGTTTATGATAATTACAACCGTCAGTTTTTTGTTTTTCTTTTAAAAACTGTTGGCTCTACAGCTTATACGTTTGCACCTCAGTATGCAGCACAATTTCCGGATATCAGCAACTGGATGATTTTGAAAGACTATAACTGTGATGCCATACCGGATTTGTTTACCTATAACGGACTTTCTAATACTAAAGTATTTAAAGGCTATTACGATCAAGATACTTTGAAATTCAAATTGCAACAAAATGGTTTTTTTTATAACAATGGCATTACAAATGTTTATGCGGTTGATGTCAGCAGACCAATTATAGAGGATATAAATAAAGACGGAGATTTGGATTTCATCAGCTTTGAAACATTTGGTACCTATCTTTATTACTATGAAAATCAGCGGGTAGAAAAAAGTCTTCCATGTGATACATTTACGTTTAATCTGGTAGATCATTGCTGGGGAAATGTACGTGATACCTTTTCTGCCACCTATTCCATCCGCGATACTTGCATGGGCAAATTCCGCTTAGGCAGCCCCGATCAGATTTTGCATACCGGCTCGTTTATGGAGTCTGCCGATTTAGATAATAACGGAAAAGTTGATTTACTAATTGGGAATATTGGCATACAAAATATTACTGCTTTGTATAACATGGGCTCATTTTCTTATGCAAGCATTTTGAAGCAAGATGCCAGATATCCTTCGTACAATACTTCATTCAGTGCAACATCTATGGCAACACCAATGAAACTAGATGCAGACGGAGACGGAAGAAATGATCTCATTGTTTCTACATTTGATGTTGGTTCCAATAATATCGATAATATTTACTGGTATAAAAATCTGTCTGCAGATTCTTTTAATCTTTCCTTGCAAACCAAAAACTTCTTACTAACTGATATCATTGATAATGGTGAAAATTCAGCACCTTGTATTTTCGACTATAACGGTGATGGACTAAAAGACATATTAATTGGCAATGGCGGCTACAAAGACAATATTCATCCCATAAAATACACGTTAGAACTTTATAAAAACATTGGCTCTGATACACTGCCAAAATTTGAATTGGTAAACGCCGATTATCTGGATGTATCTACGTTTGGTATTAGAGATTTGATACCGAATGCGGGTGATATCGATAATGATGGCGATACGGATATAATTGCAGGATTTAATACTGGAAATATCTTATGGTGGGAAAATACGGCCGGCAATGGAAATATACCTGTTTTTGTTTTTCGCGGATTGCTGAAAGACAATGCTGCAACGGATATCTTAGTAGAGCAACAAGCTGCACCTTTTATTGCTGATGTAAACGGAGATGGCAATAATGATTTACTCATAGGAGACAAAAACGGACGTATATCTTATTATAGCGGTAGCGGAAACAACTCAATAAATCTTGCTTTAGTTACATCTAATTTTGGAAAGATAAGAACAAATAGCCTTTACAATAATTTTGGATATGCACAACCTACTGTTGCAGATATCAACCACGACGGTTTGCAGGATTTAGTTATAGGAAGTAATAGTATCGGAATAAACTGGTATAACAATTACAGTTCACATCAGCCGAACGATTCTTTAATACCAACGGGTATGTTGCTGGGAAATAAAATTTTTGCTCGCAGTACTACTGCTATTGCTGATTTAGATAGTGATAACAAATTAGAAATATTAGTTGGTAATTACAATGGAGGCTTATGGTATTATTCTGAAAAAATCCCGATAGTAACTGCTGTTAACTCAAATCCAACTCAGACATTGCCATTCAATATTTTTCCCAATCCTGCAGGAAATTTTATTACACTGGAGTTTGATAAATCCCTATTA
>DAOQII010000061.1:0-10815 GCA_035339455.1 Chitinophagales bacterium | reverse complement strand
CCAGTTCTTTATTTTTTTGCCATGCATCAAAAGAGGCCACTTCTTCTACTCTATAGTTTTCCCATAAACCATCACTATCTCGAAAAGTTTTAATGCCACTTTCCGCACTTATTCCGGCTCCTGTCAATACTGCAATATTTTTCATATTGTAAATCTCTTTAAGTGAGAAAACTGATGGGTGTATTGCTGAGTAGTCGCATTATAAATACCTTTTTCATCCAGCGTATCAATACGTACTTTTCCGCTGGCATGAATTATTTTGAGTTGTTTATCTTCTTTAAAAACTATACCAACATGCTTTATCTTTTTTTCATCATTACTAAAAAAGGCAAGGTCTTCATTTCTGGCTTCATCAAATGCTACTGCTTCGCCTTGTTTGGCTTGTTCGTGTGCATCTCTGTTTAACAAGATTCCATTTATGCGATAGACAACTTGTGTCAATCCGGAACAATCTATTCCCATAAATGTTCTTCCGCCCCACAAGTAAGGAGATTCCAAAAATTGTTTTGCCGCATTTAATACCGATAAATTATAAGTGCATTTTTGCAAATATTTTTTTTCAACAAGCGCTCCCATAGGTAGCCAGTAAGTTTGTTTTTTAATGTGATTTTGTTGAAACAAATTGCTTACGATACAATCGTGAGCTTCAAATTCTGTTTTTAATGCGTATTGTTTATTATCAATCCAACCCATGTAATTATCATGGTGCAATTGGATTTTAATCCATTTCTCTTTGCGTTCTATGATATCAAATGTTTCGCCATAAAGCAGTTGATTGACCATTTCGGCCCTGTCTGACGCTTCATTTCGCATAGGTACTACGCTTAAATTTCCGATTCCGATATTTTTTTTCATACTTTCTATTGACATTTCCAAAAATTAGGTTTAATATTGTTTTAACATAAAAACCCATGTATCATGTTTTTCATATTACCCCTGCAAGCCGATATTGGTATTGGCTCAAGATGTATTACAATATTAGTTAAGCGTTTATTGATAATAGGTTCGATATTTTTATCGTTACCTGTTATGGCACAACTAAACGCTGACTTTACCCTGAGCAAAGATAAGGGTTGTTCGCCATTATTGGTAAACTTTACGAATACTTCGTCCGGAAGTCCTGACAGTTGTTTTTGGAGTTTAGGTATCAATGGCAACACTTCTGACAACTGCAATCCAAGTGCCATATATAATATCCCAGGTGTTTATCAGGTTACACTCACCGTATTCAAGGGAAATTTGCGTTCATCCAAAACTAAAACAGTAACAGTATTTCATGACCCCGTTGCACAATTTAATGTTAGCCCTGCCACGGGTTGCATCCCTTTTTCCGTGCAGTTTCAAAACATGTCAACATCCGGAGATGCACCCATTACTTCCGTTTTATGGGATATGGGTGACGGCAGAACAAATTCGTCACAAAATCCAAATTATACTTATACCGCCGGAGGCAGTTTAACCGTTTCATTGATAATTACAGATGCAAATGGCTGTAAAAACACAATTACAAAACCGAATATTATTAAGGCTAATATCCCTCCGGTAGTTGATTTTACCATTGCAACTAACGAATCTTGCCGTTTGCCCTTTACTACTAATTTCACAAGCGTAGTTACTCCCAATACAAATATTACCTATGCCTGGAATTTTGGCAATGGACTCACTTCATCCACAGCAAATCCAACAGCAACTTATGTGGGTGGTGGAAATTTTCCGGTATCGCTTACAGTTACGGACGAAAATTCTTGCCATACTACAAAAACGATATCAGATGCTGTAAGGGTAAATCCTTTCAAAATCAATGTTGATTTGCAAGCGACAATATGCGAAAATACCACAATGCATCCTACAGTTAACACCACCTTCCAGAATGTACATTATTTTTGGAATTTTGGAAATGGAACAAACTCAGAAGAGCAGTCACCGGAAATAATATATCATACACCGGGTAACTATACTTTAACTTGTCTGGCAGTAACTGATGACGGTTGTCGCGATTCCGTTCGATTACCCGTACATGTTGTCGAAAATGCGGAAGCTGACTTTACTTCATCTCTAACTTTTTCCTGTTCACCTTTTACACTAAGTTTAGTCAACCAGTCCACTAATGCTGTCAACTATCAATGGAGTATTTGGGGCCCCGGTGGATTTTTTACCTCTTCAACGGTTGCCAATCCGTCAATATTTTTACCAAGTATTGGATTATATACGATTGAGCTGCGTGCTTATTCGGCAAACGGATGTATAAGTTATATAAAAAAAGAAGATTTTGCCGGTGTTCGCCCAAATACACTCTCTCCGCATGCTGATAAAAAATATGGATGCAAACCCTTGACAGTGGAATTTTCAGCAAATCCTAATGTTTCAGCTAGTTCTTATTTATGGGATTTCGGTGATGGCACTACGGGAACAGGTGAGCGAGTACAACATACTTACATACAAGAAGGTGATTATTTAGCAAAAGTTACTGCTGTTTACCCTCCTCCTTGTGTAACTGTTACCGTACCTGTAGATTCTATTCATGTTGGTTTCAGGACACCATTTTCAGGTGATTTTGATTTGACAAGTGTTTGTGTACACAAAGAAACCGTTACTTATCAAGCACACGGTGGTACACCTAATACCATATTTACCTGGATGTTTGGTGATGGTGAAGGACAAGGAGCAATGGCTACACATGTATATCAAGACCCATCCGATCCGGATAAATACACGGTCTATTTAGTAGCACAAAATGGTGGTTGCAGAGATACTATTCCAATCAAGCAAATATTTGTTGCTTATCCAAAAGCTGATTTTACAATCAATACGGTATGTGGCAGTAATACGGTAACGCTTAATAATACTTCCCGGGGATTTACCACGGCAATCTGGAGTTTTGGTGATGGCACGACATTAACTACCAATGATCCGTCAGTAACACATACTTATGCAAGCAACCAACAAGTATTGGTTAAGCTTAAAGTTTATAATGCTACAACCGGTTGCTGGGATTCAATAGGCAGATTAATTGATTTTGTTTCCGACATCAATCTAAATTATACTTCAGAAAACACATCAGGATGCAAACCTTTGATTGCACATTTTTTAGCACCATATGACACCATGATTCAAACATATACCTGGGATTTCGGAAATGGCATACGTGGTTACGGGCGAAATATTTATGGTATTTTCCCTAATGAAGGCACTTATTATGTAACCTTAGAGATGAAATTAAAAAATGGGTGTACCGTGCGTTCTACACGAATTGATACCGTTCAGGTTTATGATGTGCATCCTAATTTTACCATGCAGCACTCCGGCAATTGCTTGCCGGCTAATTATACTTTTAAAGATTCAAGTATAGCAAATTCATCTGGAATAAAAAGTATAAAATGGCTGATTGACAGTACCATAAATTTGAGTGGCAATCAGGTCAATTATACATTCACGACATCCGGAATACATACAGTAAAAATTATTGTAGAAAATAACAACGGCTGTGTACGCAGTTTAACAAAAACAATCACAATAGATGCACCGTATGTTGATTTTTCAGCTGATAAAGATTTTGTTTGTGCGGGCACTACTATCCATTTTACAAATCTTTCATCCGGAAAAATACAATCCTATTTATGGGATTTTGGTGATGGAACAACATCCTCTGATGCATCTCCCGATCATCATTTCTCACAAGAAAGAAATTACACAATTATACTCACCGTTACCGATTCCAGTGGCTGCACTGTTTCTATCAGTAAAAATCAATACGTGCATATTAAAAATTTGCATGTTGACTTTACGGCTTCGCCGAGATTTAAAAGTTGTCCTGATTTGATTTCCAATTTTCAGGTATTAAACAACACCCCTACTACTTATCAATCGATTTCATGGGATTTTGGAAATGGCAATTCCAGTAATAATTTAAATACAACACCACAAGCAGTTTATACCCGTGCAGATTCTTTTGATATTCGGCTTATCGTTACCGATGTAAACAATTGTACAGATACTGTTTTCAAAAAAGATTATATTATTGTTTCGGGCCCTAGCGGTGAATTTACTTTCACCCCGGATTCCGGTTGTCTTCCGTTAAATGTAGGATTTAATGCATCATTCAAAAATACCACTACTACAATTTGGGACTTTGGCAATGGTGATACGCGAACAGACAATACGGCATCAAACAGATTAAATTACAACTATACTCGTGAAGGTGATTATACACCGGCAGTTGTATTAAAAGATAATTTTGGTTGTACCGTAAATGTAGTTTCGACACATAAAGTTCGTGTGGGTCGTCTTTCAGCTCAATTTAATTTAAACAAAAATTCACTTTGCCTGGGTTCAGATCAAGTGGTGCTTTCCGATTCTGTTTATACATCTCAAAATACAGCAATTACTCAAAAGTACTGGACAGTAAATGATGGCGTTACGATAGATACAGGAGTTGGAAATACTTATCTGCCTACCAGCAACCGCCCTCTGGAGTTCAAATTTAAAGTGGCCAATACTTTTGGTTGTGAGCAGTCCATTACGAAAAACTTGCAGGTATATGAATATCCTATAACGGTAGCTACTGAAGATAAAATTATTTGTAAAGGTGAAAGTGTGCCGATAAATATTCAGACAAATGCAACTCATACATCATGGACACCAGCAACAGGCATCAATAATCCAAATGCTACACTTGTAGTGGCATCACCCATTGTCAATACAGAATATATCATAAAAACTTATCAAAATGCCTTATGTCCAATTTATGATACATTATCTATTCTAGTAAAAACAGCAATCAATGCCCAAGCGTTTCCTGATACTGTTATTTGTTATGGCGACTCTGTTCAACTGCATGGCATCGCTGATAATACTTCATTATATCAGACAAAAGTGTTTTGGACACCTGCTAGCACTTTAACTTCTCAAACTGATTTTAATCCTATTGCATTTCCAAAACATGCCACAACATATCTGGCTACATTCACCAATGGCACTTGTGCTGCCAAACAAATCCCTGTATTTGTAGATGTCAAACCTTTGCCAACCGTGACAGCAGGTGAGGAACAAATCATCATCAAAGGAATGAGTATTGACCTTACTTCGGTTTCGAGTAATGCCACTAGTTACTCTTGGTTTCCTGATTATAATATTGCTTGCACAAACTGTCAAAATACACAGGCAAAACCGGAGGTGGATACTACTTATTTTGTTGAAGTAAAAAACCAATACGGCTGTAAAGCGCTAGCCAATCAAAAAGTAAAAGTGATTGAAGACTGTGCAGGCAATATGGTCTTTCTGCCAAACACATTTACGCCAAATGGTGATGGTCAAAATGATTTGCTGCATGTTATGGGGCCCGGTATTTCATCAGTAAAAGTCTTCCGGATTTTTAATCGCTGGGGAGAACTCGTATTTGAAACCAGAGATATGAACGAAGGCTGGGATGGCACTTATAAAGGTGAAAAACTAAATCCTGCCGTGTTTGTTTATTATTTAGAAGTAGAATGTATAGACTTCCGCACCACTATGAAAAAAGGAGATATAACTCTGCTTCGTTAATGTTGAATGATGAATGATTAATTTTAAATTATAAATTATAAATTTTGAATTACAAAAAAAACGCTACTAATTACGAATTACTTTCTAATGTTGAATATTGAGTGCTTAATGTTGAATTTTAAATTATAAATTTTGGATTATAAAAAAACTGCCTACTTAATACTTATTACTTACTACAAATATAAACCCCCTAAATAAAAGAAACATGAAACCGCTAATCAATTTTTTAATTTTACTGTTATGCAGTGTTTTTGCATTTTCGCAAGATTTGCATTATTCGCAATTTTATTCCATACCATCCAATGCGAATCCTGCATTTACCGGATTTTTCAACAATGATTATTTTGTTGCCGGAATTTATAAAACCCAATGGAATACAGTTTCAAAACCATACCAGACTGTAGGTGCTACGATGGAACTGTCGTTGTTAAAAAACAAATTCCCGGAATCTTATTTAGGAACCGGCGTCGAGGTCGTTCATGACTGGGCCGGTTCTACTATTTATACCACCGATATTTTCAATTTCAATCTGTCTTACTTGCATGTGCTGGATAAAGAAAGCCGAAATGTGTTGGGTTTTGGATTTCAGAATGGATTGGTTTACCGAAAATTTGACTTGTCTAAAGCTACATTTGAAAATCAGTTTAACGGCTACAATGCTTTCGATCCGACTAAAGATCCTTTAGAATCAAACTTAAAAACCAAACAAATAGATTATAATCTCAGTTTAGGCACGCTATATTCATTTTCGCCAAATGCCAATTATAATTTTTATTTAGGGTTTTCTGCATTTAATGTAACACAACCCAATATTTCATTTTTTAATGGCAGTGAAGAAAAGTTGGAAAGAAGATACAGTATCCAGACTGGTGCAAAAATTAAATTAAAAAACACTTGGTCATTATTGCCATCAGCTATGTTTCAGCTACAAGGAAAAAATCTGGAAGCTTTATTTGGAAGTTTTGTACGATATGGCTATGTCGAAAACAGAAAAGAAAAATTCGGATTGAGTGTTGGTGCTTGGTATCGTTTTAAAGATGCTTTGATCCCGGCTATAAAAGCGGAGTACAAAAATATTGCACTTACCATGAATTTTGATATTAACGTATCCAAGCTGACGCCTGCGAGCAGATTTTTCGGCAGCGGTGAAATTTCAGTTTCCTATTCCGGATTATTATTTAAGGAACATGTAAAGCCTAAAAAACCAATTTATTGTCCGGCATTTATTTATTAAAAAAGTCATCCTGTGATTCAATATAATTCTTCATATTATCAAAAACTACTTTTTTCAGACTAACTACATCCAAACCGGAATTACTTGCTTTTATAGGGGGAAGGTGGGTAAGTTCCAAAATTCCGGGTTGCACGAGAAGCGTGTCAACCCGGTTTATTTTTCTGATATTAGTTAGCACTACAGGCAAAACCGGCACATCAGCATCAATAGCAATTTCGAATGCCCCATCGTGAAATGGGAGTAACGGATCATTACTTCTGTTGCGCGTACCCTCAGGAAAAATCAAAACAGAAATACCTTGTTTTAAATCAGCCAGCATTTTTTGTTTGCTTTCATAGCGAGCTTGTTTGCTGCTTCGGTCTAAGGGCAGACATGCCAAACTAAACAATTGACCAAGTCCTGGAATTAATGTAAGCTCTTTTTTCACCAAAGGTTTTGCCGGAACACGCTGTCCATAAGCTACAGCTATCAAATCAGCAGCATTTACATGATTGACGACCACTACATAAGTCTGGTTTTTATCTATATTTTCAAGCCCATTTATCCTGTACCTCAAACCAGAAAAAACAGACCATATAAACAGAAAAGAACGATTGACGGCATAGACGCCTTTTATCTGACTTTTGTAAGGTAGCAGTTTTACAAACAAATAGCCGATAAGCATGGGTAAGGTAAGCAGTAAAAAACTGACCACTATCCAGATGCTGTAGAAGAATTTCAAAATGACCATAATGTGTATTGCACAATAAAAATAAAAAATACTATTTTTAGATGCACATCAAGTATGATTTTTATCATTTCAAATTTTAAAAATTAATCGGAAATTTAACAGCTTAATTAAAACATTCAATTTTACTAATCTATAATAAATTCAATCAACATGACAACAGAAGCAGAACACAAAGCACTCCTCGATGATTGCAAAAGCTGGTATGAAACTTTAGCAGCCTACCGCGAAAAAATAAATGTAATGAAAAATGAGTTGTATTTTTTTGCTCCCGGTAAAACTGACGCTGAAGTAAAAGTGGGTATCGAACATTTCCACAATCAATTTCATATCCAGCTGATTAATGTTCACGATTTAAAACACGAAATCCGTTATCATTTGCATCAGGCTGAAGCTCATCCAGATTTAAGCTATCAGGTACCTCATGAAGACTTGAAAGAAAAAGTACAGTTCATGACCGGATACTTGGATAAATTAAGTGATGAATTTCATGCATTTATCAAACAATAAAATTTAGTCGGCGTATGCCGACTTTTTTCATTTTTAAATTCTAAAGACACCATTATGGCAAAATATGATTCTAACCATGTAAAAAACGTGGCACTATTAGGGCATGCAGGGTGTGGCAAAACCACTTTGGCTGAAAGTATGCTTTTTGAAGCCGGAGTAATCAACCGGATGGGAACGATAGCCGGAAAAAATACCGTATCTGACTATCATGAACTGGAAACTGAACGAGAAAGTTCTGTTTTTGCATCTTTGCTGCACACCCCTTGGAAAGATTATAAAATTAATATCATTGATACGCCGGGATATGATGATTTCGCAGGAGAAGTGATTAGTGCATTGCGTGTAGCCGATACCGGCGTAATTGTTATCAATGCCGCTAACGGAGTAGAAGTAGGAACAGATATTATTTGGGAGTATACCGAAAAATTTAAAACTCCTACTCTATTTGTTTTCAACCAGCTTGATAAAGATGAAGCTGATTTTGATAAAACCTTGCAGGAAGCCAAATCTCATTTTGGCAGTAATGTCGTTGCCGTTCAGTATCCCGTACAAACAGGTGCAAATTTCAACAGCATCATTGATGTGTTGAATATGGTGATGTACGTTTATCCGCCGGAAGGAGGAAAACCTGAAAAACAAGACATTCCGGCAAATGAAAAGGAACGCGCATCAAAATTGCACCAGGAGCTGGTAGAAGCGATTGCTGCCAATGACGAAGGACTGATGGAAAAGTACTTCGAACAAGGTGAACTGAGCGAAGATGAGATGAAAAACGGTTTGCATACTTCCATGATAAAACACGATATTTTCCCTGTATTCTGTTGTGCTGCCGCAAAAAATATGGGCAGTGGTCGTATCATGAGTTATATTGACAATGTTTGTCCATCAGCAAACGAAATGCCTCCGCAAAAAACAAAAGCCGGCACTGAATTAAAATGCGACCCGAATGGCCCGGCATGTATTTTCATTTTTAAAACCATTATAGAACCGCATATCGGAGAATTAAGCTTATTTAAAGTATTCAGTGGCACAATCCGTTCGGGCATTGAATTAGTCAATGAGAACACTGGTGTTACAGAAAAGATAAATCAACTCCTCTTGCTTGAGGGACATAACCGCATTCCTGTAGATGAATTGACTGCAGGTGATATTGGAGCTACTATTAAGCTTCGCTCTACCCATGTAAATAATACCTTGCATGCAAAAGGCGCAAATTTAGAACTGGCTCCCATTGTATTCCCAAGTACAAATGTAACAGTAGCCATTGCCGCAGTTAATAAAAACGATGAAGAAAAACTTGCACTTGCGCTGCATACACTTAAAGAGGAAGATGCTACAGTACACGTGGAAGTTTCGCCTGAATTAAAACAGACCTTGTTACACTGTATGGGCGAATTGCACTTGAAAGTGATAGAATGGAAAATCAATCATATCCATAAACTGGATGTTGTTTTTGATAAACCAAAAATTCCTTATCGCGAAACCATACAAGCTTCAGCAGAAGCAAATTTCAGACATAAAAAACAAAGTGGCGGTGCAGGTCAGTTTGGCGAAGTGCACTTACGTGTTGAGCCTTGGTATGAAGGCATGCCGGCACCACTTCATTTAAATCTTCGACATGAAGAAGTAATAAATTTGGAATGGGGCGGCAAACTGGTATTTTGTAATTGTATAGTTGGTGGTGCTATTGATGCACGTTTTCTGCCATCCATTCTAAAAGGAGTGATGGAAAAAATGCAAAACGGTCCGCTTACCGGAAACTACGTTCGCGATGTACGTGTTTCTGTTTATGACGGTAAAATGCATGCTGTTGACAGTAATGATATTTCATTTAAAATTGCAGGTTCACAGGCATTTCGTCAGGCATTTTTTGAGGCACAACCTCAGATTTTAGAACCTATACAAAAAGTAGAAGTACTTTGCCCTGATGAAATGGTAGGTGCCGTTATAGGCGATTTACAATCAAGAGTAGGAATTGTAGAAGGGATGGAAGGAGAAGGTCATTTCCAGAAAATAACAGCCAAAGTACCGCTTTCTCATTTATATCAGTATTCTTCTACCTTACGAGGATTAACACAAGGACGTGCACGTTTCACCATGCAGTTTTCTGACTATCAGCCTGTATCTTATGATGTACAGAAAAAGCTGATAGAGGCCCACTCGCATCATTCTGATTTTGAAAATGAAGATTAAGACAAATTAAATCATAATCAGTATTTAAAAACCTCTGTCCGAAATAATGGCAGAGGTTTTTTTTATGAATAAACTCTATTTTGTACCAACTAAACTACATTTACCAAATGTTAGGTAATTTTGGTGATGTACTTTAATTAAGCAAAATTAAACGTACTTTTGTTATTTAGAATAATTCTAATCTTGAACAATTTACCTGCTATAACTGATTTATTTTCCGGAGAGACTGCAATTGTCAGTGAATATGCGAATTGTTTTATTGCATGCAAACTGACGGCTATGGGCTTGTTGCCCGGAACTGAGATAACCTTAGTAAGGAAATCCTTATTTGGAACTACACTGTATCTGAAAACAGAAAGCCATGCGCTTTGCCTGCGAAAAGAAGAAGCTCAAGATATATTAATCACCCGTTTAAGCAGGGAAACCGCATAATGACAAAGCGAAAAAAAATAGCATTAGTCGGCAATCCCAATTCCGGAAAATCGTCTTTATTTAATCAACTTACCGGATTAAACCAAAAAACAGGAAATTTTCCCGGAGTTACGGTAGAGCGTAAAAATGGTATCTCTAAATATGATGAACAAACAGAATGGGAAATTATAGATTTACC
>DAOQII010000060.1:0-10824 GCA_035339455.1 Chitinophagales bacterium | reverse complement strand
GGGTTCTGCTACAATCGTATCCGCATAAGCAGAAATATAATAACCGCCCGAAGCTGCATAATTGCCCATGGAAACTACAACCGGAATGCGTTTTTTTATATTTTGAATTTGATGTAAAATTTGCTCTGATGCAAACGCACTGCCACCCGGTGAACTTACACGCAATACTAATGCTTTGATATCTTTATCCTGTTCTATTTTTTGCAGCATTTTTACATATGCTTCGCCACCTATCGTGCCTTCGTCTTCCTTACTGTCATCAATCGTTCCTTCAGCAAATACTAAAGCAATTTTATTTTCGCCTGATTTGTTTATTTTATCTTTATTGTTTTCTTCGTAATCTTTATAACTTATCAAATTCAGATCTTCGTCTTTTTTATAACCCAGCTTAGTTTTGATTTCATTTTTTACTTCATCTTCGTATTTTAAACCGTCAGCCAGTTTGTTAGCTACAATATCTTCAGGTTTGATGATGGATAAATTATCTTGTATTGATTTAAGTTGGTCAAAAGTAGAGCCTGTATATTTAGCCAATCTTGTCATGTATTCCGTGTATATATCTTTAAGTAATTCAGTACGCTGTATTTTATCTTCCGGACTCATGTCTGTGCGTCTGAAACTTTCTGTTGCACTTTTGTACTCGCCCACGTAAAACACTTTATATTCCACACCTAACTTATCCATCAGGTTTTTGTAATATTCCATTTCTGTTCCGAAGCCGTCAAACTCTATTCCTCCAACCGGATTCACGAAGTATTTATCAGCAATATTATTAAGCATGACATTAAGCTCCGGGGATTCTTTTGAATAAGCATAAATAAATTTCCCAGATTTCTTGAAGTCTTCCAATGCGTCTGCCAAATCAAACATGTTGGCTGGGCCGCCTTCCGCTTCATCAATATTCAAATAAATACCTTTGATATGGTCATCAGTCTTCGCGTATTTGATGACATTCTTTAAATCATACAAGCCAATAGTGGGCTCAGAAGATATAGCACCGGTTAGTGCGCTCATGGGAGAAAGGTTGCGAAACGGGTTGTCGTATGTTCTATCTGTAATTTCTCCTTTTAACGTTAGATTTAAAACACTATTAGCTTTAGCTCCTGATTTTTTTGAACTTTGAGAACCAAGGCTTGCCAACATGGTGAAAATGATAAAAAAGAATAAGAAAGAAAACCCGATTGCCAATAAACAGGCAAAGAACATTTTTATGAAATTCCGCATGAGTGATTTTTATTTATAGATTTAATTGAAACAAAGTTCAAAAATAGTTGTTATAATTGGAAAAATATTACACTTGAATACAGTTTATCTGCTCACGGGCTCAAATTTAGGACATCGGTATAAAAATTTATTGTTGGCTTTATATTTTATCAAAGAAGAAGTTGGAACAATTACGAAGATGTCTGCCATATATGAAAGTCCGTCTTGGGGTGTGCTTCATAAAACCAAGTACTTAAACCAGGCCATCTGTGTTCAAACCGGGCTAAGTCCATATCAGCTTTTGCACAAACTACAAAAAATTGAAAAATACCTGGGAAGAAAGAATAAAAAACAAAACGCACCCCGCACGCTGGATATTGATGTTTTATTTTATAATGATTTGATTTTCAAAACCAGCGACTTGGAGATACCGCATCCTCGCCTGCATTTGCGAAGGTTTACATTGTTACCGCTTTCAGAAATTGCTAAAAGTTATACACATCCCGAATCAGGTAAGTCGATAGAAGAACTCTTGAATAGTTGTAAAGATGATGCAAAAGTCAGTATTTTTAAGCCCGAATGATTTATAAATTCATTACCATAGAAGGCAATATCGGTGCAGGCAAAACGACTTTAGCTTCTTTGCTTGCAGAAGAATATCACGGACAATTGATTTTGGAGGCGTTTGAAGACAACCCATATTTACCCAAGTTTTATGAAGATAATGCCAAATATGCCTTGCAACTGGAGATGTCATTTTTGATAGAGCGCTATCAGCAGCTGACGCGCATTTTTAGCGAACCGAATATTTTTTCCAATTTCACGGTAACGGATTACATGCTCAAAAAATGCTTGTTGTTTGCCAAAGTCAATTTGACAAAACAAGAATATAAATTATATAAACATTTTTTCGATCAGATTTATAAAAAACTACCCAAGCCCGAAATTATTTTTTATTTACATGCCGAAACCGACCAGCTGGTACGCAACATTCGCAAACGCGGCAGAGATTACGAGCAAAATATTTCGCGTGTTTATCTCAACAGGCTGGAGCGCATGTATTTTGAATACTTCAAACAAAATCCGGATTTCAAATATGTTATAATTGATGTAAATGGCATCGACTGGGTGAGTAATATTTTTGCGTACAGACAATTGTTGAAGCTGTTTGATCAGGAATACAAAACCGGCATGAACTTCGTAAAATTAGAACAGGAGAATCTGCTGTTTGAAGAGCAGGCAATTAGTTGAATAATAAATTATATATTGTATATTACTTTATAATTAAATGTGGGTATACTTCTCCGGTCATATAATCATCCCATACTAGTATCAATATTCTATCACCAGAATTTAAATTCTGATAAGTTGTAACATAATTATTAAACGATTCGATTATCCCATTTACATTCTGAGGAAAATTAAAGTTTCCTTGTCCAAAACAAATCATCACTCTCAAATCCGAATTAGATAAAAGTAACTTTTCAAAATCATATTTTAAACTATTTATACTTCTGTTGCTAAGTTCACTTTCAACCACTAAAATTGTTTTTTCTAATATATTGTTCTCATTGTTTTTATACCATACAACATCATATAGCCATTCTTGATTATGAAATGAGGAAGAAATCTCATATCCAAAAGAAGAACCTAACTCACCTAAGTATTCTTTGATTTTGTTAGTTATCCATTTTTGATTTTTTAAATTTACATCCAACTGTGTGTATTCATCGCGAACTCTCTCTAATGATTTTTGGATTTTTTGTTCTAATTCTGACAAATCAGAATAATTGTTATTCACAGATTCCATAATGTTGTATTTGAATGATTAATAATATTCGATAAATATACAATTTATTTCTCAAAAATAATTTGTAGGTGCAATCAACAAAAGCAAATATGCCAATAACTATTCTCTAATAACTAATAACCAATAACCAATCACCAATCACCAATCACCTATCCCCAATCCCCATTCCATCAGTTAGCTTTATTTATATTCATTCCAAATTAGTTGTTTTGACAACTTTTTTCAAAAAAAAACTTGCACACATAAAAAATGCAGTTTATATTTGCACCGTAAAATTTTAAAGACATGCGTAGAAGTATTTTTAATCATTTTAAACCGGCGAAAGGGATAGCATACCCTGATACGCTGACGTGTCGAACTTTTTATAAACGCTAAAGATTTATCTCGCATTATATGAAGCTCGACCAACAAAAAGTCGGGCTTTTTTATTTTAAAAACTTCCCGACTTAAACAAAAAAATCCGGTTATCAATCCGGAATAATTTAAAAATTAACGACAAAAGTCGTCAGGTGAAAGTATTGTCAAAAAAGTAAAAAATATACAAGATGGAATTTGTACAAAATAAATATGCAATAGATGTCAACCGAATCTTTAACGGTGGTGATTATTTGGATGCTAAAGCGCTATTCTGGGCATTAAATGGAGTAATACCCACGATGCACTCCATCTATCCTATTGACGTTGATAAGGCATTGAAGTTTTTCGAAGCGAATTATAAGGATGAAATTGATACACTTTTAAAGAGTTCTAATTTGAATGACAATAATAATATGAAAGGATTTGAACTGGATGAAGTAAATATCGTACTTAAAGATAAATCGGTTCTAAAAATAACATACAATTATTGTGATATTCTGACAAGAGGAGACAAACAAGAATGGATCGAAAGTTTATCATCAAAACTTAAAAAATTCAGACGCAGAGAAAAGAAAAAAGAATTTGAACTGAATTTAATTTCAGTAAACGGCAACAATTTTAGTCTGAAAAGTATTGATGTAAAAAAAACAAGATTAAACCTGGACTTGTACTATGAAGATGAATTTTTAGAAACTGATAAGATAATAAGAGAACGACTGAACAGAAATAAGGATAAGGGTATCGTATTGTTGCACGGTTTGCCGGGTACAGGCAAAACAACCTACCTGCGCTACCTGATAGGCAAGGTGAAGAAAAGAGTGCTATTTGTTCCGCCCAGTGTGGCCGGCAATATTACCAACCCGGAGTTCATGAATTTGCTGCTCGAATATCCCAACAGTATTTTGATTATCGAAGATGCAGAAAATATCATCATGGATCGTCAAATTACAGGAAGCTCTGCCGTTTCTAATTTGCTGAATATCTCCGATGGCTTATTGGGAGACTGTTTGAATACGCAAATCATCTGTACGTTCAATATGCCGATTTCAAAAATAGACACTGCATTAACAAGAAAAGGAAGGCTGATTGCCAAGTATCATTTCGGGAAACTGAGTGTAGCTAAAGCACAGCAATTGTCAGATAAAATGAAACTCGGTGTATTTGTAACAGAGCCGATGTCGCTGGCAGAGTTGTTTAACACACACGAAAAAGATTCGGAAGATACTTCTTTCAGAGTTTTAGGTTTCAAGCGTGTGCAAGTGCTGAATTAACAACAAAATAAATAAAATGCTTTTCGGTAGTTGTAATAAAAAATCGTGGCTACCCAATAAATCTATGCAACTCCGAAAAGCAAATGATGAAAAAAATATGGTTTAACAAAAAAATTAAGTAAGATGAAATTCAATATAAAATCTGTTTTCACTACTAAAGTGAAAAACTACGAAAAAGCGGATGCATACACGATGTCGCCTGAATTGGAATTGTACGCCGCCGTTGTTACTGCCTCATTGAGCGATACGTTCTACGAGAAAGAACAGGAACGTATGGAACGAATCCGGGCATTGATAGCAAAAGTGGACACCCTGTTCGTGGCTAAGCTCGCGGCTTACACCCGTCAAAAAATGAACTTGCGTTCGGCGTCACTGGTGTTGGCAGTAGAACTGGCAAAACGCGCGAATGGAAATTCTATCGTGAAAAATACAGTGAACCAGGTGGTACAACGTGCCGATGAAATTACCGACTTGCTGGCTTACTATGAGCTTGCCAACAAACGTACAGGAACAAAACGCTTGAATAAGTTGAGCAAACAAATTCAAAAAGGTTTGGCAATGTCGTTCAATAAATTTGACGAGTATCAGTTCGCGAAATACAACCGTGATGCAGCCATCAAATTGCGGGATGCTTTGTTCCTGGTACACCCAAAAGCTAAAGATGAAGCGCAGCAAATCTTGTTTGATAAAATTGCGGGCAACAGTTTGACTGTTCCTTATACTTGGGAAACCAACTTGAGTGTATTAGGTCAAACAAAATTTGAAACGGAACAAGCTAAAAAAGCGGCATTCGGCAACAAATGGGAAGAAATGATAGCCAGCGGAAAAATTGGTTACATGGCGATGTTGCGCAACTTGCGCAATATATTAGAAGCAGAAGTATCGTACAACAGCATCGAAAAAATTTGCGCTTATTTGAGTAATGCCGAAAATGTAGCCAAATCCAAACAGTTGCCTTTCCGTTTCTTGTCGGCATACCGCGAGTTGAAGGCTATACCGTCAGGATGTACGTCAAACGTGATGCGTGCAATTGAAGATGCTGTAAAAGCGAGTGCCGTGAACATCAAAGGCTATGACGCCGACCAACGTATCGTATTAGCTTGCGACGTTTCCAGTTCGATGCAAAAACCGGTATCGGCACGAAGCAAAATAATGTTGTATGATATCGGTTTGTTGTTGGCGATGTTGTTACAGTCTAAAAGCAAAAATGTGATCACGGGTATGTTTGGTGACAGATGGAAAATCATCAATATGCCAACCGGAAATATTTTGGCAAACGTAGATGAATTCTATCGACGCGAAGGTGAAGTCGGTTACTCTACCAACGGTTACTTGGTGATTGAAGATTTGATTGCAAAAAACAAAATAGTAGATAAAGTGATGATGTTTACCGACTGCCAACTGTGGGATAGCAGAAATTCCGGAAGTAGCATGGAGAACTCCTGGAACCGATACAAAAGAGTCGCACCGAATGCGAAATTGTATTTGTTCGATTTGGCAGGATACGGTAACACTCCACTAAATCTTGTTCGTCATGACATATTTCTGATTGCAGGATGGAGCGATAAAATATTTGATGTATTAGCAGCAATCGAAAACGGTGAAAATGCATTAAGTGAAATTAAAAAGATGAGCATCGGTGTAGTTTAGTTTGCGATGCAGGATTCGGGTAATACCGCCCGAATCCTTTTCATCCGGAAAAAAGTTCTTTGACATATCGGCAGAAAAAATGCTTATAGTAATGTTTAGTGTTTAATGCTAAATGGTAAATGTTTGATATGAATATTTAAGATATAAAAGGTAATTGTCTAATTAGCTAATTAACGAATTAGTAAATTAACTCGTTGTGCAGTTTAAACCACATAGAAATATAGCATTTTTAATCATAAATTTGCTGTTTGGCGAAAATCTGATTAGACAGTCAAGCAATAACAGAGTATCGCCGTTGGCGATTCCTATATTTTTCTTTTCTTACCTCAATTTTTGTATTACAAGAGATGTTAATCCTAAAGAAATCTATGCCTCTATGTGGTAAAAATTATAAATCAAACAGTACAAGGGAGTAAATTAATAAAAAACAATGTCGTATAATTCTGTTACTTCGATCACTACTCGAGAGGTTGCAGGTTCGAGTCCTGCTATCCCAACTATAGAAAACACTGATGGGATATAGTTCAATGGTTAGAACGCTATTACAGAATTAGTTGGTTACTTGCTTTTTAATTATCAAATTATTGGATGTATTATTGAATTAGCTAATTTACTCATTTTCTAATTTTCAAATTATCAAAGCAGGTCTATTAGTGTAATTGGTTAACATATCTCACTGTCTATGAGAAGACTTCTCGGTTCGAGTCCGTGATAGACCGCAAAAGTATCAATTTATCTAATTGTCAAATTACTAGATGAATTTATGAATTAGCTGATTAGCTAATTAACTCATTTCAGTTTTTCAAATTAGCTAATTATCACATCATCTCATTTTTAAATTAAATGCTGTGTCGTAAATAAGTGTTACTTCGGTAGAGTATTTTACTAATCATGAAAGGTCGTTGGTTCAAATCCAACTCCCGTAAAGGGATAACTCAGTTTTTAAAACACTAATTGCTTTTTACCAGTATTTATTTAATTAAATTGTATAATGCATTTATTGGCATCTACATTTACTAATGACCAATCACCATTGACCAATGACCAATTAACAATCACCCAATATACTCTCGTAACTCAGTTGGACAGAGTACCGGTCTTTTAAACCGGGAGTCGTAGGTTCGAATCCTTCCGGGAGTACAAAATTATTTGGTTGTAAAGAAAAAATAAGACGATGTCGTAAGTATGCGTTACTTCGTAATGGCTTGTGAGTTGCAGGTTCGAGTCCTGCTGTCCCCCGGGACATAGTTCAACGTAGAACAACAAAAAGAATACGCATGCTGCATTATCACTCGTCGATTTTTTCAAAAGAGAATTACAAATCGCTTGCATCCAATCAGCAATAAAACTATTAAAATCCCAAACTCTTAAACTGTTTAACTCTTAAACTCCCAAACTCCCAAACTATTAAATTGTTTAACTCTTAAACTCTTAAACTAAAAGAATGTGTGCCGTATAATTGTGTTTCATCGTTTGACAGTCACTCAAAAAGGATTTACCAACACAGTTACCCATTGCCACTTTAAAAATATATGCCGTTGAGAAGTGATACTTCGCTCAAAATGAAAAATCAGCACTTCTCACTTATTGCTATATTTTATTTATGTAATTTGCATTAGAGTATAATGAGATTTTTTCATTTTCACATTTTCACATCATCACATTTCCGAATTACCATATTATCTAATTTTATCGGTGTCGTAGAAGAAAGTTACTTCGAAAATTCTATAAAAATTTGTATCGATATTCCACTTGGAATATAAACACTTTCTTCACCAGTAACCCGAATTAATTAATTCAGTAAATGCATGAAATCAGAACACTCAAATCATCAAATTACCAAATTATTTCATTCTCACATTTTCACATTTCCACATTATCAAATTATTCCCGGTGTAAAAGCTAACTTGGTAGAAGCGTTGGTTTGAAAAACCAAAGGAGTTGGTTCGATTCCAACTTATACCACTTTCATTTTTTCTGTCGATATTGTCTAATAAATTCATAATATCGAGTCTTGACTCTTGGCTCTTGATTCTTGAATCTTGACATTTGATTCCTGACTTAAAAAAATAATAAAAAAATGGCAAAATTAAAATTACAAGGCAAAGACCTTAGAAAAATCAACTATCCGGAAGACCGCACTATAGCGATTGTCATTGATGTAATGCATAAACATTTTAAACATTATACATTAGAATGCGCACTGATATTGCTGAAGGAAATCCTGGATAACCCGTTTGAATTTTCGGAGAATGAACCACTGTCTAAAATTGCACAAGCACTGATAGACTACAACATGAAATGCCTGATAAAAGGCGAAACGGATAAAATGACGATAGCAACCGAATTGCTTCAGGACAGGTTAGAACAGCCTGCCCGTCATTTTGCATTCCGAAGCGATACATTGGATTATGCATCCTTTGGGATGAACCATATTGAAGAAGGCGCATTAAAACAAATGGAAACAGCCATGAAACTGCCCGTTACAGCAGCAGGTGCACTTATGCCCGATGCGCACCAGGGCTATGGCCTGCCTATTGGCGGCGTTTTAGCTACAGAAAATGCCGTCATTCCTTATGGTGTGGGCGTGGATATCGGTTGCCGCATGAGCCTTTCTGTTTTTGCTGTCAGCGAAAAAATGCTGAAATCCAAACAAGCTTATTTTGAAAAAATACTGAAAGAAAATACCTTGTTCGGGGCAGGGAAGGAGTTTGTAAAATCGGCGGATCATGCTATTTTAGATCGTGTTGAATTCAACGAGATTCCGATGCTGAAATCTTTACAACTCAAGGCAGCTAAACAACTTGGTTCTTCAGGTTCGGGTAATCATTTTGTGGAGTTTGGTATTGTAGAAATTACCGACGCAGCAAATAACATGCATTTACCCATTGGTAAATATCTGGGTTTGTTGTCGCATTCCGGTTCGCGTGGTCTGGGTGCTACGGTGGCTAACCACTACACCAAACTGGCGATGGAAAGATGCAAACTGCCTCAAGAGTCTCGTCATTTGGCATGGTTGTCGCTGGATACGCAAGAGGGATTGGAGTACTGGCAAGCAATGAATTTATCCGGAGATTATGCCTCTGCCTGCCATCATACCATACACTATAAAATTGCAAAAGAACTGAATGAAAATGCAATTAGCGTGATTGAAAATCATCACAATTTTGCATGGAAAGAAGTGCATAACGGTAAGCAGGTGATTGTACACCGAAAAGGAGCCACACCTGCCGGAAAAAATGTAATGGGAATAATTCCGGGTTCTATGACCGCACCGGGATATATTGTAAGCGGAAAAGGCAATGAGGCATCTTTGCATTCGGCTTCACATGGTGCAGGACGAAAAATGTCGCGTTCTAAAGCGCAGTCTTCAATTTCCATGTCGGAGATGAAAAAACTATTGAGTGAAAACGGCGTTACTTTAATTGGAGGAGGATTAGATGAGGCACCGCAAGCCTATAAAGACATACAAAAAGTAATGCAGGCGCAAACCGACTTAGTGCAAGTGGAAGGATTGTTTTATCCAAAAATCGTGAGAATGGATGGGTAGAGTGCGTGTAATAATTTAGGAGTTAAAGAGTTTGTGATTGTTGTAGGTGAAAATTATCCTTATAAAATGGAATGTGGGGAATTTGCGAAGCAAATTCCCCCAGCAACATTTTTTTAATGGTATTTTTTTTCTATTGAGAATGAACTTTGTAGCAAACGTTGTATTGTAGTATATTAGTATATTTAATTAATTTGTTATACATATTGCTACTAGTAAGCATAATAATTTTGACTGTAGAACAAAAAAATGATTGTTAACAACTAACAAATCCAAATTTTATAAATTTGCACTATGAAACAAAATTTGACAATAGAAAATGTCATAATTGAAGCAAAGGCATTTTGTATTGCTCAATCAAAGACACCAAATAATGAACTTTATGGAGTTACTGATGGCAAAGCCGTTGGAACTCATATTGAACATAAATTTCAGCAATATCTTGCAGAAAAATATGAACTAAAAATAGGTTCTTCGGCAAAAGGCATTGATTTACCTTCTGTTGATATTGATATAAAAGTTACTTCAATCAAACAACCTCAATCCTCTTGCCCTTTTAAAGACGCAAAACAAAAAATATTTGGACTTGGCTATAATTTACTCGTATTCGTTTACGACAAAATCGACAATCCAAAAACAAAAACAGCAAATCTTGATTTTGTTAGTTGTTCATTTATTTCAAAAGAAAGAACTGCAGACTATACAACCACTTACAGACTTCGTGAAATGGTTAAGGACAATGCGAATATTGAAGACATCGTTGCATATTTGAATGACAAAAATATTCCTGCCGATGAAATTATGCTACAACAGTTAGCTGAACAAATCCTGAAAACACCACCTGAACAAGGTTATTTGACAATTTCTAATGCTTTACAATGGCGATTACAATATCAAAGAATTGTAACAATGGCTGGGAATATAAATGGTATTAATAAAATAATTGATAAAATGAAACATTGATGAAGATATTTGAAGCAACTATT
>DAOQII010000059.1:5121-10978 GCA_035339455.1 Chitinophagales bacterium | reverse complement strand
CATCTTTACAAGATATTACTGCTCCTAATACTTACTGTATTTGTGCTTTTTGATGCTAATGCACAATGCAGCGGCGTATCCATATTACCGGTTAAAGCATCATATTGTGCCGGAGAACCAATTACTGTAAGTGTTATTAGTCCTACACTAGGGATAACTTACAGGATAGTAATAAATGGAGATGTTTATCCAGATACGGTAGCAGTAGTCGGGTTGCCAGGTGCAGCTACGACCAGAGATTATTATATTGATGTTCAATTTATTAATCCGCTTGGACAATGGAGTTCATGTCAGCCGATTCCACCTTTGCGACCCAAAGTTACAATTGCACCTTCTCCAGATCCGACACTCATAGATATTAGCCCAAATAAATCTGGTGAGTTTAAACAGTGTTCTTCAGTGTCGCCATATCAGTTTGTTGTGCAAAATGGTTCCAGTACTGCATCAGCTTATACGCAGACTTATCTAATAGACTGGGGTGACGGTACAAATACAGGAGTAATGAATGTGTTTTCTTCTTCTTTAACACATAATTATCCGGCTCCGGGATATTATGATGTAAAATTTACAGTAACCTCGGCTCAATTAAGTCCCCCTTGTAATACAGTAACACAAACTTATAAAGTATATTTTGGGGTATTGCCTAATATTGGTGGTATTGGCAGGCTAGACCCCACAATAAAATGCGTACCTGCTATAGAACAGTTTTTGATAGATACAACATTGACAAACCGGAACTCTCCGGGTACAGAGTACTCCGTGAAAGTTGACGGTGTTGCAGTGGCTAATTTTTCTCAGCCTATTCCGAGATCGTTTAATTATACTTTTACAAAAACTTCATGTGGCAAGAGTTGCGGAGCCGGATTAGAAAACTTTGAAGTAATTGTAACAGCAAAGAATCTTTGTGGTGTTTCACAATCTACGGTATGTGTAGGGGAAAATGAAAAACCTAAACCACAATTGCAAGTAAGAGATACGGTTTGTCTTAATACTCCTACTAATCATACAAATGCAACTGTCCAAAAAGAACTACAAGGAACAGGTAAATGTAATCCATTGCCAACCACATGGCATATTTCACCCCATACATGGACATTAAACAGTGGGGATACATTGAGCAGTTCTACCATAGTAGTGTCGTATAATCAAACAGGTACTTATACAGTAAACATGACTGTAGAATCAGTTTGTGGAGATAGCTCAATATCCAAACAAGTTGTAGTAGTAGAAAAAGTAAAAGCCTTAGCCAAGTTTGTTTCGCCGCCTTGTATTCCTGCAAGTGGATTTGTAGATGTTCCTATATCCAACTTTTCTACCCGTCCGCCATCCGCACGCGGTTATACCTGGACAATTACACCCAATACAGGAGTATCGTTTGTATCGGGCAATGATCATTCAGATAGTGTAACGGTAAGGTTCACTATATCAGGTAGTTATAATGTACATTTAGCAGTAAATGGTGCGTGCAACAATGCTGTTTGGGATAGCACATTGGTTATAAAAGGAAAACCCGTAATTGATACTTCCCGTATTCCGGAGGCATGTTTTTTTCCGGCCACGCTTAACCCCAATAATTACTTTACCTTTAATAATGGAGGAGACCCCAATGCTACCTTTGCCTGGACTTTTACGGGGGGAAATCCTGCATCTGCCTCCACAGCAAATCCAGGCACCATAAATTATGCATCATCCGGAACATTTCCGATTCTACTTCATATTACAAATATTTGCGGTGATTCTTCATTGACAAATTCATTTACCGTGAATAATTATCCCAAACCTTTTGCCGGAAATGATACCGGTATTTGTATTGGTACCCCATCTTTCCAATTGCATGGAACTCCTGCAGGTGGTATTTGGAGCGGTGGACATATAGACTCCACAGGGGTATTTGATCCGGCAGGATTGGGAAGGGGAAATTATCCTGTTATTTATACAACCAATCAAACATCAAGTTGTCCGACACGAGATACATTATTGGTAAAAATTTCAAAATTAGACAGCATTTCTTTGGCTCCTCAAACAGTTTGTAAATCTACACGTGCTGTAATTTTAGCCGGTAGTGCAACATACCCGAATGGAAACTGGAGTGGTCCGGGTGTTGTTAATTCAACTACAGGTTTATTTGATCCTGTTGGATTAATACCCGGATTTCATGACATCTATTATACTTATCAGGATTCATCAGGGGCATGTACAAAAACTGTCATTAAAAGAGTAAATGTACTGGATAGTGTCTGGATAGGTACACCACCTGTGTTATGCGTAAATCAATCGTTTGATTTTGGTACGATAAGCGGAAATATTCAAACCGCAACCTGGAAATTCGGAGACGGTACGCCAAATGCCATCATTCCCAACCCATCTCACATTTATGCAAGTGCCGGCAATTTTACGGTTACTTTATACGCAGAAACGCAAGATCACTGTAAAGACACGATACTGATTCCTGTTAAAGTCATAAAAAATCCGCCACTGTCTTTCCTGACATCAAATTATGATTCTTGTACCGGAAATGCAGTTACCTTCAGTTTTCCTCCAACACACGATACGGCAACCCATTACGCTTGGAGTTTTGGTGTTTCATCTTTAGAAGAAAATTTACCGAATACGCATATTATTAATTTTCCTCCGCCTCGTTCAGGCGATTCTACTTATATCATTACACTTCGGGCTGATTATTATTGTGGTCCCGTTTATTTTTCAGATACGATAAAAGTAAAATCAAAACCAAAGGCTGATTTTCAGGTTCAGCCCATCGGATGCTCTCCTTTTAAACCTACTGTTCTCAACCAGTCGTACGGCTCTCCAACCTCTTATATCTGGGATTTCGGAAACGGAATAACTTCTACTTTACAAAATCCGGTAGTGCCTACCTATATCAACAATACCCCACGAGATACGACCTACACTATCAAATTAAAAGTATCGAATACTTGCGGCACTGACAGCACTTCAGAAACATTTGTATTAAAGGGTAATAACGTAAATGCAGATTTCTTTACGAATATCACACAAGGTTGCCGACCATTGAATGTGAATTTTTACAGTATATCTACGCCGGGTGTACAGCTAATATGGGATTTTGGCGACGGACAACAAGGCTTTGCCGAAGAATTAATTCATACATATGATACATCAGGAGTATTCAGAGTAAAATTACTTGCAGTAGGCTCATGCGGAAGAGATTCTGCTTTTACGAATATCAATGTGTTTCCAAAACCTAAGGCCAATTTTACTGTAAAGAATCCATGTGTAGGCAAGACCACTCAATTTATCAATGCCTCTACCAACGGCAATAGTTTTATCTGGGATTTTGGTGACGGTTCAGCTCATTCCAGCTTACAAAATCCTACACATGTTTATACTGTAGTAGGCCCATATGTTGTAAAACTGATTGTATCAAATGCAAATGGTTGTGTTGATTCAATTGAGACTACAATCGGTGTTACTACCCAACCTACTGCCGGTTTTGCTGTAGAAGATTTGGATTTATGCCAAAACGAACCTGTAATTTTGAGAAATACTGCTCAAAATGGCAATAATTTTATCTGGTATTTTGGCAATGGTGAAACTTCAACTGATGTAGTGCCGAATTATACTTATCCAAACCCCGGAACGTATACTATAACACAAGTGGCAATAAATGGTGCTTGTCGTGATAGTTTGGTTCGCCCTGCTGCCATTCAGATACATCCTACACCGCTTGCTGAATTTATTGCTGAACTGACTGCTAATAAATTTAATGATCCGGTTGTCTTTAATAATCAGTCATCAAATGCCAATAGCTATATCTGGTTATTTGGTGATGGAGACTCGTCTGTCGTAGCTGACCCGACGCATCTTTATACCGGAGATGGTCCATATCGTGTAACTTTATATGCCGTCAGTTCATTTGGTTGCAAAGACACTGTTTCGCATGATATTGGGGTTGACAGTAGTGGGGTGATGTATATCCCGAATGTTTTTGCTCCCGAAATCGGTTCAGGTGAGGGGGCAGTATTTTTACCAAAAACCAAAAATTTGGTAGAGTATCGCTTGCAAATCTTTTCTACGTATGGTCAATTACTTTGGGAATCAACCGCATTGAAAGAATACGGTATGCCTGCCGAGGGCTGGGACGGCAGATTTAAAGGTACGCTGATGCCGCAAGATGTGTATGTCTGGAAGATTTTCGGCATCTTTGAAAATGGCAAAGTGTGGGATGGTATGGTTGACCCGAAAACCGGCAAAAAATCGGTCATGGGAGCCGTACTCTTACTGAGATAAGATCTACGAATTTGAATTGTGCCGAGACTCCACTAATTCAGCTATTATTAACCTGAGTTCGGGATAAGTATTTCAATTAAAAAATAGTTGATTTCTTATATAGAACCACCTCCTTTTAATTCCTCCTCCTTGTAAAGTTGGAGGAAAAAATGAGAAATCAACTATTTTTTTTACCTGAATTTTCTTAACCAGAACTCAGGTTATTAACTTAGCCTATTTCTGCTTTCAGGCTCAAATCTAAACTGCGCACAGAGTGTGTTAATGCGCCTACAGAAATAAAATTAACTCCGGTTTCTGCATAACTGCGAATAGTTTCCAGCGTTATACCGCCACTGGCTTCTGTTTCATAGCGATTATTAATCAGCCCAACAGCCTCTTGAACTTTTTCAGGCGTAAAATTATCCAGCATAATCCTGTCAATTCCACCACAAGCTAATACTTCTTTTACATCATCCAGGTTCCGGGTTTCAACCTCGATACGAAGACTTAAATTGTTTTCTTGTAAATAATTTCTAACCTTATGTACAGCTTTGGTAATGCCTCCACAAAAGTCGATATGATTATCCTTGAGCATAATCATATCATATAAACCCATCCGGTGGTTGGCTCCTCCTCCAACAGTTACCGCGTATTTCTCTAAAAACCTTATGCCGGGTGTGGTTTTGCGGGTATCAATTACTTTTGCTGATGTTCCTGCAATTTTTTTGACATACTCCTGAGTTTTTGTTGCTATTCCGCTCATACGCTGCATACAGTTTAATACTAATCGTTCTGCCGTGAGAATGGAAATAGCACTGCCATAAACATGAAATGCTACATCACCATAGTGGATATTATTGCCTTCTGCAATATATTCTTCAACTCGCAAATCTGCATCCACCATCTCAAATATTTTGCGTGCAGCAGGCATTCCACACAATACTCCTTCATCTTTTACGAGTAATCGAGCTTTGCCCTGTGTCTTTTTATCTAAAATGGCTAATGACGAATAATCTCCGCCACGCACATCCTCGTATAATGCCAAACGGATAAACTGTTCCAATTCCTGTTGATCTATCATACATCAAAGGTAAATGAAATACACAATAAGAAATATGCCAAATGGGAATTTTACTCCTTCTCAAAGCGAATTTCTTGGATATAGCTCACGCCATCCGTATTTTTTACATAAATATACGTGCGATAAGATCCTTTATTCGTCTTGAGATTGCCTACCACATATTGTGCCCCGTTGGGAGATGCACCTTTATGGATAACTGTAAACTCGCGAGTGGAGAACTTGCTTAGAAAATCTTTGAGGATTACTTCTGCCTGATCTTTGCTGTAGTTGTCAGAATTATCATCAATCGTAATGTCAATGCGTTTGTCAAAATTTTTAGAAATAGCTGTAATATTTCCGCTTTTTAGTGCTGCAGGAAATACCGTAAAAACATCTTGTGCCACGACAGACAGGCTGAAGAGCAGACTTAATGTTAATACAGATAAATATTTATACCAGCGCATAAAATTGTACTTTTGTATTGGTTATTGCATTTATTGTGCCAAAGTAAGCAAAAATGCTATATTTTTTACATAAAAATTAACAAGT
>DAOQII010000059.1:3841-5021 GCA_035339455.1 Chitinophagales bacterium | reverse complement strand
TGCGGAAGATATTATGCCATGGACAGAGACAAACGCTGGGAGCGGGTAGAGAAAGCTTATGACTTATACGTAAACGGTAAGGGTAGTGCATTTGACACGGCAGAAGCCGGAATAAAATCTTCTTATGAGAACGGTATAACAGATGAATTTGTCTTGCCTTTCTTTATTCAGGATGAAAACAAACAACCTCTTGCACGCATACAAGAAGATGATGTAGTGATTTGTTTTAACTTCCGTACTGACCGTTGCCGTGAGATTACAACAGTACTCACCCAAACCGATATGCCTGAATATAATATGCACACACTCCCTTTGTATTATGTAACAATGACGGTTTATGATGAAAAATTCAAAGATGTAAAGACAGTATTTGGAAAAGAGAATGTAACGGATTCTTTGGGTGAGATTTTATCTAAAAATAATCGCACGCAATTGCGCATTGCCGAAACAGAAAAATATCCGCATGTAACCTTCTTTTTCAGTGGAGGCAGAGAGGATGTGTTTGAAGGAGAAGAGCGACTAATGATTCCTTCGCCGAAAGTAGCAACCTATGACTTGCAACCGGAGATGAGTGCTTATGAAGTGCGGGATGCCGTAATAAAATATATCGATGAAAATGCGCCAGATTTTATTTGCTTGAATTTTGCCAACAGTGATATGGTTGGGCATACCGGTGTGTTTGCTGCTGCTATAAAAGCGGTTGAAACGGTGGATGCATGTGTACAGGATGTAGTAACAAAAGCATTGGAAAAAGATTATGCTGTTTTGCTCACAGCCGACCACGGAAACTCGGATTATATGGTGAACTATGATGGCTCACCAAATACAGCACACACAAAAAATGTTGTACCCTTGTTTTTAATTGATAATCATCTGCATCCGGTGCTGCAGCCAGGCAAACTGTCTGATATTGCGCCTACCGTCTTGAAGATTATGGATATTCCTATTCCTAAGGCAATGAACGGAACGGTATTATTCTAATACCAATTACTTGTGATAATTTTTTGGCAAATCAAACATTAATTGCTTATTTTTAATTTATGAAAACCATATACACAGCAATATGCTTATTGCTTATCGTGCATTTGTATGCTGATATGCCCGGAAATAAAGCACGACCATCTTTTGACATTCGGGTGAAGGGGATAACAGAAAATCCGGATTATTTGTTTTATGCAAG
>DAOQII010000059.1:0-3741 GCA_035339455.1 Chitinophagales bacterium | reverse complement strand
TGGAAATGGCGAAATATTACCTCTACCCTGGTTATATTAAGTTCTGTTGCTATT
The DNA here is from genome assembly GCA_035339455.1 of Chitinophagales bacterium. Taxonomy (GTDB): domain Bacteria; phylum Bacteroidota; class Bacteroidia; order Chitinophagales; family JADIYW01; genus JADJSS01. The sequence goes on along the minus strand of DAOQII010000059.1, from coordinate 3,687 downwards.
ACTTTTTTTATCTATCAATTTTATAAACGTAAAAAAAATCAGGAATCATGAGCATGCTTAATGTATTAATGCTAATGTCGCTACTGGGAGTAGGACTATTGGTATTTGTATTTTGGAAGTTGGCAGGATTTGGTACTAAATCAGATAAATCAGAAAACCATGAATAACTCGATTCTCTTAGATGCCGGGGGACCGGTATTAGTAGCTGGCTTTGTTGCTTTCGTGATGATAATAGCTGCATTGGTCTTCTTTTCCGTTCTGCTATTGTATAAGTATTTAAAAAACAGAAGTAAAAAATGAAAAAGCGTTTCTTGTTGCTATTGCTGTTGGGTTTCTTTGGCATTGCAAAGAGCAATATGCCTCCACCCATGTATGAGATTACTACAGCCTTGAAATTTACCCATATTAATCAGTATCCCGATGTTGATTTTTATATTCTGTTTAATGACAACAAAAAAAACAAACTTGCAGAAAATAAAACTTACATTCTAAATGCCAACAAAACTACTCGTACTTCTCGCCAGCAATTTTCCTGTCGTGTCTTCTTTCAGAATAAAAGTAATAAAGCCATTGCTGATACCATAATGCTGTATGGCGAAAGATCTTATGGTTACAACATAGATTATTATATGCAGAAGACCATACAACTCAGCATAGAAAATAATAAGATAGGCTATGACGAAATTGAAGTAAAAAAGGTTAACAACACAGCATCAAAAACAAAAAAACAAAAATCAAACACGTTTATGTCTTTTCCAACTGCTAACGGCAATGGAGGAAATACGTTACTGATTGTATTGTCATTTCTCAGCATGCTAGTGTTTACTCTATTGTTTTTATTCAGACAAAAACGGCTAACGATATCGAATGTTTAATTACTTCTTTTATACTCTGCTCATCGAGATTCCGATTTACTTTATTTTTGTTAGAAAGCAAATAACCCGTACCATTTTAATTTTGTTTTTTGCCAACATGCTGACGTGGCCAATCCTAAACTTGCTCTATTTCAACACGAATATTAATCTGCTAATTTTAGAAAGTGGGGTAACTTTGGTTGAAGCTATTATCATTTATCTGTTTTTAAATCAAAAGCCTGCTAAAGCATTGTTGATTTCATTTGTACAAAATGCGGTATCTACAGCAATTGGGGTTTATTTGAATGGGATAAAACTATGAAAACTTCATACAAAACACCCATACTATTCGGACTTGCACATGGCATAAATGATTTTATTGCCGGCTATTTATTATCGGCTCATACTGCATCGGGGGCAAGCATAGAAAAGAATACCTTTGTTTTCTTGATGTACGGTATAATCGCATTTGGCGGGCAATTATTTACAGGCCTAGTGGTTGATAAAACTCGTCAACTGAAAAAAGCTACTTTATTGTCTGTATTGTTAATGATATGCGCAATAGGTGTATTTAATTCTAATCTGACAATTGCCATCCTGATTTCCGGTTTAGCTTCTGCGCTTATACATGTTTGCGGAGGAGCAGCCTGTTTCTTTGACGACAACGAAAGCAATTCAATGGTCGGTATTTTTACATCGCCCGGAGTGATTGGTTTAATTGTTGGAGGCATTCTCGGCATTCATCCCAGCGCATATTTTTATGCATTGATTCCACTTCTAACCGGTATCTTTTATTTGGTTTCAACGCTGAATATCGGCTATAAAAATGAGATTAAACAACAGCGTTTTTCTATCTCCTTTGAAACCCATGATTACGTCATGCTCTTGCTATTGCTGGCAATAAGCTTGCGTTCTTTAATGTGGAATATGATGCAATTGCTAACGCATAATGAAACAGAAAAATTAATAGGCATAGCAATAGCAGCCTTCATGGGCAAGCTGTTCGGGGGCTCTCTTTGCGATAGAGTAAGCTGGAAGAAATTTGTATATATCACCACATTTCTTTCTGCGATATTTCTTACTGTTGGTAAGACTTATCAACCCCTATTTTATATCGGCATTGCCTGTTTGCAAAGCGGTATACCCATTACTTTAGTGTTGATGCAAAATCTTCTGCGCACGATGCCGGCAACAGCCTCCGGCTTAGCTCTTGGCGTCGCTTTAGTATTGTCAGGCTTGCCGATGTATGTGAATCAATTCCGGCTATTACAGGACAAAACAAGCATTTTTATTTTAGTATTGCTGTTATTTGTATTAGGCAACTGGTTAGCAATTAGAAAGTACGCAAACGGGGTAAAAGAAACTTAGTTTGTTAATAAGCTATAGCCATCCATATTATGTATTCAAATTATCAATTTGATTTTTGTTTCGTAATTCTCGGTATTTTGATTTTTGATTTTTTTTGCGGAATTTGTGGCTATGTGCGGAATTGCAGGTGCGTATTCATTTCTTCAAAAACCCATAGCCGAAAAATGGCTGCATGATGCAGCTGTTTCTATGAATAAACGCGGACCCGATAATCAAAATTTTGTAGTCATACAAAAAGCGGCATTGGTACATGCCCGCCTGAGCATTATAGATACATCAGTTGTGGCTAATCAGCCCATATACGACAGCAGCAGCAGATATGCCATTATCTTCAACGGCGAAATTTTTAATTTTTTATCGTTGCGCAAAGAGCTTGAAAATTCTGGCGTTGTTTTCAAATCGCATTCTGATACCGAAGTTTTATTATATGCTTATATAAAATGGGGGAAAGATGCCTTGCACAAACTGAATGGTTTTTTTGCATTTGCCATTTACGACAAACAAGAAGACCATTTATTTATTGCTTGCGACAGATACGGCATTAAACCACTCTACTTTTACAAGAATGATGATTTTCTTTTTTTTGGTTCGGAATTAAAAGCAATCTTGTCATTTCCTGTTACAAAAAATATTGACTGGAGTGCTGTAAGTCTTTATTTCCAGATGAATTATATTCCGGGAAAAGCATCTGTTTTTAAAAATACCTATCGCTTGGAATCCGGTCATTTTATTGAAATAAAAAACAATACTACTCAAATAGGCAAATGGTACTCCATACCGTATCATGCACTGGAAGCAGAGGCACAGCCACTCAGTTATGAGGCACAGCAAAAAAAATTAGTGGAGTTGATGGATGATGCCGTTCGCCTCCGCTTAATTGCAGATGTGCCCTTAGGTGCTTTTCTTAGCGGAGGTGTTGACTCATCAGTGGTTTGTGCCATGGCAGCACGGCATACTCCGCATCTCAATACTTTTTCCATTGGATTTGAAGGTAATCAGTTTTTTGATGAAACGCCTTATGCCGATTTAGTGGCCAAACATCTAAAAACCAATCATACGGTTTTTAAATTAAAGAATGACGATTTATTGCAAAGTCTGAATGAATTGCTTGATTATACAGATGAACCCTTTGCCGATTCTTCGGCTTTGTTGGTAAATATTCTATCAAAACACACACGCAAGCATGTAACCGTTGCACTTAGTGGCGATGCCGGAGATGAGCTTTTTGCAGGATATAACAAACACTATGGCGAATGGCAAATAAGAAACGGCGGTTGGAAGGCGCAGGCAATCCATCTATTAAAACCATTGTGGGAAAAGATGCCCAAATCCAGGAGCGGTTTCTTATCCAACAGGATTCGTCAACTGGAACGATTTGCAAACGGCATGGATTTATCGCCGGCAGAGCGTTGGTGGCAATGGTGCACGTTTTTCGGTTTGGACAATGTAAATAAACTATTGAACG
>DAOQII010000058.1:0-11136 GCA_035339455.1 Chitinophagales bacterium | reverse complement strand
TATATAGAACCACCTCCTTTTAATTCCTCCTCCTTGTTAAGTTGGAGGAAAAAATAAGAAATCAACTATTTTTTTCACCTTAATTTTCTTATCCCGAACTCAGGTTACTAAGTATATTCTTACTTATGAATTACTTTTATAAAACAAACCCCTCAAAATAGGATCTTAAAAGTAACCGATACGTCTTCAAATTGACCTTATACTTGCCACTAAAGAAAAAACGAGCTTGCATGCGGAAAAAGAAGACCAATAAGTAACAATAAGACCAAAACAATTTTTGTTTCAGTAAATAATAGACGAAATTTCTTGTTGTAAGATGAATGTATTGATTGCCAAAAGTGAATTGATTTACATTTTTTAAATCCTGCCTGGCATTAAACGAACCGCCTACTTTATGATACATCTTTATATCAGGACTATATAACAATTTATACTTGCTCTGTGTTTTAACCCGAAAAAGTAAATCGGCGTCTTCGTAATACGCAAAATATTTTTCATCAAACAGACCGACTGTTTCCAGTACTTTCCGATGAAACAATAAGCAGCATGCAGGAGCAAAATCCATCGTTTCGGGTGTGTCATATTGCCCATTGTCATGTTCATACAGACCTCTGATAATAGTATTATTGCCTTTGTATTTATCAAAAAGGCATCCTGCATACCAGATATATTCCGTTTGAGGGTAAAATAATATTTTGGGAGACAGCAACTGATGTTCTTCAGAGGCGGTTAATTTTTGCACCATGTTTTCAAAAAGAAACTCATCACATTCGATGTCATTATTTAGCAGTAAGATAAATTCATAATCAGCATCGAGCGCCATTGCTATTGCGAGATTGTTTCCTTTTGCAAATCCGACATTAGTTTCATTTTTTATCAGCACAATGGGCAATTCTTGTTGTTCGGTAATTGCTACGGAATTATCCTCTGAATGATTGTCTAGGATAAACAAAGTATATTGTTTGTAGGTTTGCTTAGCCATGCATTGAAAAAAAACAGGCAAATGTTTTGCGCTGTTGTATGTTAACATGATGACGGCTAATTTGGGCTGCATGCTGGGGATAAAGGTACGAAAAATCAAAATCGCAATATGAAAAAGAGGGTTTTAGGCCAAGTAGGGCGATAAAGGGAATTGGCAATAATCAAGTACTTGCGTTTTAGAAATCCTGCAGTCTGCAGATTTAAAAAGTTCTGAATAAGATTAGTAGCTGAATCACTTAATAATTGTCGGTATTGCTGTAAAAATGCACTTGCTTGTAAAAACAAAGATGAATACAATTTATTAATATTTTTATTGCTTGTAAAACTTCTTTTTTTTCCGTTTCTGGTTTGTCCGGTTACGTTATGTGCATGAATTCTGTATTTGCCGAGCGCTTCTGGCAAATACCCTATTTTTCCGATGCTAACTGCCAGTAAAGCCAACCAATGATCATGCATGACAGCCTCTTTCGGAATGGGTAAAAGCTGTTGCCGTAGTGCTTTATTGATGAGTACTGTACAGCCTTGTACATGGTTGCTTCCCAGTAAATATTGTAATTTATTATGTTTTGGATTATTATTTTCCAAGGTCCATTTGGAAGGATGTAGCTGTTCATTATTTTCATCAATAACTTCCATGTCGTGGTGAACTAAAATGGGCTGTTGCGGATGTTCGGCTTCCATTGATTTTATTTTTTGAAGTGATAATTCCATCTTATTTTCGTGCCAGATATCATCTTGATCGCATAAAAAAATATAGTCAGCTTCACTGTTTTGCAACAAAAGAGAGAAATTTTGTATTGCTCCAACTTGCTTGCTTTCATCACGAAATAAGTAAATTTTATCCGGATAAAGGTTTTGGTATTCCTTGATAATTGCCAGTGTAGCATCAGTTGAGCCATCATCGCGTATAATTAACCTGAAAGTTTTGTAAGACTGTGCAAAAATACTATCCAGCTGCAGTCGCAAAAACTGTTCGCCGTTATAAGTTGCTAAAAGTATTTCCACTGTTTCCATTTGTGCAGCTGTATTTCTGTTTTTTAATGGATAAACCCATTTTCTGATATTCTAAAATAAATGAACTAAAATTTAAGCAGTTCCAAATTTACTAAATTCAGTCATTATATAATAATTCTTTATCTGTGTAGTTTATCTGAAATTAAATTAATCCATTTGTTCGGGCACATTTTGTATCTCCTCTTTATAAAAGAAAGAAAGAAAATCGAGCAATAAAAATTTGAATTCGTCTTTGTTTTCGCCAATGAATCTGGTTTTGATGTGCATACAAAAGAGATCAATATCATTTTGCAAAAACCAGTCCTTGTGCAACAAAAGTCGAACAGCATCTTTCTCTGTAGTGAGCCAAATTTTATTATCCGGATAATGCTTTTTAATAGCTTCCAATTCTTCGACAGAGAACTGATGATGATCGGCATAATCAAAATGTATAATATCCTGTACATGCTTGCTTATTTCCCCTTTTAATGGGTTGGCATCAGCGATACCCGTCAGCAAAATGACTGAAGACAAATTGTTGTAATTCAATTTTTCATCCGGGCGAAACAAGTGATAAGGAATGAAATACTGTATACTGGTAAAAAATACTTTCTGATTAGCCGAAGGCTGTATTTTCACCCGCAAATCAATTTGTTCTTGCAGGCCTAAATCAGGCGGACATTTGGTTACAACAATAATATTTGCTCTTTCTTTTCCTGAAGTAAACTCACGTAAAGTGCCCATGGGCAAAATTTGGTCATTCCAGAATGGTTTGTGATAATCAGTCAATAAAATATTTATATCCGGTCTTACACTTTGATGTTGAAAGGCATCGTCTAAAATCAGCAACTTTAAAAAAGGAAAATGATGCATCATTTGCGGGATGGCAAATACACGCTGTTCGCCTACACTGACGGGCACAAAGGGATATTTAAGTTTTATTTGCAAGGGCTCATCGCCAACATCAAGCACTGTATTGTTCGTTTGCACATTCAAATAGCCCGAAGTTTTGCGATTGTATCCTCTGCTCAAAACGCCGGCAGGATAATAGGGATAAAGCAGCTCTATCAGCATTTCTACAAAAGGTGTCTTTCCGGTACCACCCACAGCCAGATTGCCCACACTGATAACAGGAATTTCAAAATCTGTAGAACCCAAGAAACCACGCTTATACAATAGGTTTCTCAGCCAGATAATGCTGCCGTATAACAAAGCGAAAGGAAATAATAGTATTTTTGAGATGAAATTTAACATGATAAAAAACACCATGAAAATAGCAGAAATAATTCAAACCATAGAGGAATTTGCACCATTATCCTATCAGGAAAGCTATGATAATGCCGGATTAATCATTGGCGACAGAAATGCAGTATGTACTGGCGTACTTATTTGTCTGGATACTATTGAGGCTGTAATTGATGAGGCAATCTGCAAGAAAATAAACTTAGTGGTAGCACATCATCCCATTGTTTTTTCTGGATTAAAGAAAATAACTGGTAAAAACTATATAGAACGTGTTGTGCTTAAAGCCATCAAAAACGATATTGCCATTTACGCCTGTCATACTAATTTGGATAATGTAATATTGGGAGTCAATCATCAAATTGCAAATCAGCTTGGGCTTGTAAACAGGAAAATTTTAGAACCGCAAAAAAAGCTGCTGAAGAAATTATATACGTATGTACCCTTCAATAAGACCGATGAAGTACTTGAGGCATTATTTAGAGCAGAAGCGGGTAATATTGGTAACTACAACGAGTGCAGTTTTCAGGTAAGTGGTTCTGGAAGTTTTAAGGGAAATGAAAAAGCAATGCCATTTGTTGGCGAAAAAGGAAAAAGACATATTGAATCTGAAAACAAGATAGAAGTAATTTTTCCAGGATATAAAGAAAACAACATACTTCGGGCTTTAAAAGAGGCACATCCCTACGAAGAAGTAGCTTATGAAATTATTACCCTGGATAATACCTTTCAGGAAATGGGTGCGGGTATGATTGCAGAATTAGCATCTCCGATGGAAGAAATTGCCTTCCTTTCCTTTTTGAAAGACAAAATGCAAACGGCTTGTATTCGGCATACGGCATTGCTGAATAAGCCCGTGAAAAGGGTGGCATTTTGTGGAGGAGCGGGTAGTTTCTTACTCAATCAGGCTATTGCACAAAAGGCCGACGTGTTTATTTCGGGTGATTTTAAGTACCATCAATTTTTTGACGCTGATAATCAGATACTTATATGTGATATTGGACATTTTGAAAGTGAGCAGTTTACTTCACAACTATTTAATAAAATATTATCGGAAAAATTTCCTACCTTTGCCGTCCTAATTTCAGAAATTAACACAAATCCGGTAAACTATTTTTAAATATGGCTCGTAAAAAAGAACTCACCACTGTTGCCGACAAACTGGAACATTTAGAAGAACTGCAAACCATGCACTCCAAAATTGATGCCATTACGGTATTGAAAGGCGAATTACCAATAGAAGTTGCCGATTTGGAAGATGAAATCGTGGGCATGGAAAAGCGAATTGCTAAAATTGAGGGTGAGATAAATGATGCAAAAGAGGAAATTGAACATCGCAAAACACTGATGAAAGAAGCGCAAACGCTCATTACAAAATACGACAAGCAATTGCACAACGTGAAAAACAACCGTGAGTTTGATGCGTTGAATAAAGAAATTGAATTACAAAAGTTAGAAGTACAGTTGAGCGAAAAGAAAATAAAAGAAGCTAACTTCACGATAGAAAACTTCCAGACACAGCTCGAAGAAGTTACCAAGCGCATCAAAAGCAAAAAGAAAGATTTGGAAGCGAAGAAAAAAGAACTGGATAACATTATTGCAGAAACGGATAAAGAAGAAAAAGAGTTGGGAGAAAAGGCGGCTGAAATTGCTTCTGAAGTTGATGAAAGATTACTGACGGCGTATAACCGTATCAGAAAATCATATAAAAACGGACTGGCGGTTGTAAAAATTACCCGTAATGCCTGTGGCGGATGTTTTGGTTCAATACCTCCGCAAATGCAAGCAGAAATACGTACTAAGAAAAAAATAATGACATGCGAACACTGTGGCAGAATCTTTGCCGGTGTGGATGATTCAGAAATCACACTTTCAGACGAAGAAGTAGCATAATAATTGCCATTTAGAAATAAAAAAACCGCCATATACTTGGCGGTTTTTTTATGCAAAAATTAGTGTAAGTACTAAATTATTACACCACTTCTTTACAAATCGTTGAGATGGTTTTTACATCGCCCATAGTATAATAATGTAAACAAGGAACACCAAATTTTACCAGCTCTTTGCTTTGCGCTATACACCATTCGGTACCCACTTCTTTTACTTCGCTGTCCTCTTTGCACTTGCGTACTTCTTTCACTAAAGCTTCTGGCAGGTTGATAAAAAAGGCAGACGGAATGCTGTTCAGTTGTCCCATCTTGGTTATAGGCTTAATGCCCGGAATAATTGGAACATTTATGCCCATTTTTCGGCAGTCTTCTACAAATTTGAAATAAACGGCATTGTCAAAAAACATCTGTGTAACAATATAATCACCGCCGGCATCAATTTTTTGTTTTAGATAATGAAGATCCTGTTCGTAGTTGGCGGCTTCAAAATGTTTTTCGGGATAGCCGGCAACACCAATGCAAAAGTCGGTTTTCACCGGATTGATTAAATCAGCATCCAGATAAACGCCATTATTCATCTTGTTTATTTGCTCTACCAAGTCGAGTGCAAAAGCATGACCATCCGGTTCGGGTACAAATTTTTTCTCCAGCTTTCTGGCATCACCGCGTAGAGCCAGAATATTGTGTATGCCTAAAAATCCTAAATCTATAAGCGCATTTTCAGTTTCTTCTTTGCTAAAACCACCGCATAAAAAATGTGGAACAGCCTCCACATTATAGCGGTATTTTATGGCTGCGCAAATACCCACCGTACCCGGTCGTTTACGCACGGCTATTTTTTCAAAATATCCTTCCGGATTTTGCTTGTATTCAAATTCCTCACGGTGATAAGTTACATCTATAAACGGAGGTTTATATTCCATCAATGGGTCTAATATTTTGGTGATGGATGCTATGCTTTTTCCTTTTAATGGAGGTAATATCTCAAAAGATACGAGCGATTCGTTTTTCTTCTGTGCTAAAATGTCCGTTACTTTCATATTGTAAAATAGTCTGCGAAGTTAATAAATAGAAAAGGGAATAAAAAATGGGCTTTTATAACGAATTCTCACTGAATTTTGCCGAATACTCAATATGCTCTCAATTTTGAAATAAGCTGCCTATCTTTAAGATAAATTTTAACACATGAACAAGAATATGAATTTTATCAGCATCTTTTTTATCCTGTTTTTGGTGATGACCACCCAACTTTCCTGCAAGAAAGATAAATCAGTGACTCCAACTCAAACAGAAGTAAAACCGATACAAAATACTGAATTGAGAACGACGTATTATAACCGGACTTTAAACAATGGCTACACTACATCTTATGAACACGGAATTACCTTTTCATCCAATGCAAAAGGCAAAATAACTAAAGTAGGTGGCAAGGTTCCGAAAGCGGGAAATTACAGAATTACCGTATGGAATGATTCTTCAAAAGCCGTTTTAGCTACCACTTATGCTGATTTAGATTCTTTAAGTTATAAATATGTAAGCATTACACCTATTTCAGTGCCTGCGAATAAAAGATTTGTAGTGAGCATAAATGTTTTAAAAGATGCTTTTGAGATCAGAGATAATAGCGTGTATGATTTCATGCCATTCTATGCCGATGGTATTACTATTCATTATTACAGCGATGCGAAAACAGCATCGCAGACATTTCCAGACAGATTTACATACACCTACAAAATAGCTGGTTTAGTAGATTTTGTTTTTGTGGCGGATTAAAATCAATATATTTCTTATTTAAAAAATAAAAGACAATCAAAAGTCTAATCATATTTACAGTCTTATTCTTGTTAATCGAATAACAGCCATCTCTTGTAAGAAAGATAAAACCACCACTGAAGAACCGCAAATAAAAATAAGTGCAGGTGTAATTCACAGCTTAGTGCTTAAAACCAACAACACTCTTTGGTCTTGCGGCTTAAATAATTTTGGACAATTAGGAGATGGCACTACAACTGATAGAAATACACTGGTGCCTGTGTTTTTACCTTAATATTCTAGTAACAGTTAAGATACTAACTTAACAGCCCGGCATTTCTGTCGGGCTGTTAACGTGCTACCTAAAAGTTAAAACATTCAACAAACGAATACTCAATAAAACCGCCCGAATACTCATTATTTGTTTCTGAATTAAAATTATTAAACTATATTTACATTAAAATTAAAAAATATGAAAAAACTAACATTTCTCTTGCTTATTTGCATTGCCCTTTTAAATGGATGCAAAAAAGAAACAGGCCCAACTACAAAAACAGAAAATCCCCTAAACGCTTCTCTTGCAGGTGGGCAAATAGACAGCATAAGAACATATAACGTCGGTGCGTTTGAATTTGGTAATAAATTGTATTTTTCAAAGAATGGCTCAATAACCAAGCTGGGATGTAAATTACCATATAAAGGCAATATTCGAGTGTCTTTTTGGGATTATTCCACAAAAGATTTAATTGCTGCTGCTACAATAACTATTACAGACTCTACTAAATTCAATTATGTTAACATATCACCAATTGCAGTAACCGCTAATACCAGATATGTATTATCATTAAATAACACCTCTGGCGGGCTGGCAAGAAGCTATCATGCGGGTTATAGAAAATCTGGTGCAACCCTTGTTGCAAATATTTATCCATTTACTGTTGGCAGCGTCACATATGAAGCTCCTTATTATCAGGGATCTTCCACATCTACCTTTCCAATCAATGAAGATCCCACTAAAAATTATATTGGAGGATTTTCTGATTTGCAGTTTGAATATACAGAATAATATTATATATATTCTCGTAAAAAGCCCAAAAAATCCTTTGGGCTTTTTTTATTGCCCTATGGCAATTTGCATTCTTATTTCTTTTGTGTACATTTGCATATTGTTCTTTATTTATTAAACTTATTACGAAAGACGGAGGGAATAGGCCCGATGATGTCTTGGCAACCGTGTAGGATTATTAGAACCAAGAACCAAGATTTATAGACATTTGTCTTGATTCTTGACTCTTGATTCTTCTCATCTCAACAAATGGTGCCAAATCCTACACTAACAAGTGGAAAATAAGTAAATGTCTTCATCCATCTTTTTTCTTCATTTTCGTAATTAGTCAACTGCTCATGGCTAACAGACTACAGATTTATATTCTTTCATATTCCTGCATTCTTTTTGTTTTAGTAGTTGTATAAAAAAATATCTTCACATTCTGTGGTCAGTGGTCCGATTGCAGAAAGCAAATAAACTAATAACTAATGACTAATGACTTAAAACAAATAGCACAACAAAAAATTCTCATCCTCGATGGAGCCATGGGAACCATGATACAGCGTTACAAACTCGATGAAGCCGACTATCGTGGCGACAGATGGAAAAACCATGAGCATCCGCTTAAAGGCAATAATGATTTATTGTCTATCACTCGTCCTGAAATTATTAAAGAAATTCATCGTCAGTATTTTCAGGCAGGTGCTGATATTGTAGAAACCAATACGTTTAGTGGTACTACCATTGCGCAAGCCGATTATCATCTGGAGGATGCCGTTTACGATATCAATTTTCAATCGGCAAAAATTGCCAAAGAAGTAGCACAGGAATTTACCGATTTTCCGAGATTTGTAGCAGGTGCTATGGGTCCAACAAATCGTACTGCTTCTATTTCACCCGATGTCAATAATCCCGGTTTCAGAGCCATTACGTTCGATGAACTTGTTAAAGCTTATTACCAACAAGCCAAAGCATTAATAGACGGTGGCGTCGATTTATTGCTTATAGAAACCATCTTTGATACACTCAATGCTAAAGCTGCTCTATTTGCAGTGCAATCGCTTTTTGAAGATATCGGAAAAGAATATCCTGTTTCTATTTCAGGAACGATTACCGATGCTAGCGGCAGAACATTAAGCGGACAAACCACAGAAGCGTTTTTAATTTCGATGTCGCATGTTAATTTGTTTTCGATTGGATTAAACTGTGCACTTGGGGCTAAAGACCTGCGACCATATTTGCAAGTGCTGGCAAAAGAAGCTCCATTTTTGATTAGTGCCTATCCCAATGCTGGCTTACCCAATGCTTTTGGCGGTTATGATGAAACTCCCGAACAAATGGCAGAGGCTGTACGCGAATATTTAGACCTGGGCCTTGTCAATATATTAGGCGGTTGCTGTGGCACCACACCTGCCCACATCAAATGCTTTGCCGAAGTATCAAAAAATTATAAACCAAGAAAATTGCAAACAGTTTTTAGTCCACAGACCACAGTATAATTGTTATATATTATGGCATTTAAATTTGAAGAATTAAAGATTTGGCAAAAGGCATTAGAAATTTCTTCTAAGGTAAATGAACTTTCCAAAAAATTTCCAAAAGAGGAAATATACGTATTAACTTCTCAAATTAAGAGAGCTGCTGATTCAATTTCATTAAATATTGCTGAGGGTTCTACGGGTCAAAGTGATGCAGAATTTAATAGGTTTTTAGGAATCGCAATGAGATCTGCAATTGAAGTTATAGCTTGTTTATATATTGCAAGAAAAAGAGAAATGATAAACGATAATCAATTTAACGAACTTTATAATGAAATAGAATCATTAATTGTTTCAATTCAATCATTAAGAAAAATTTTAAAAATTAAAAAATAACAGTCGACAGTCGTCTGTGGACTGAATGCATTAAAATATGGAAACAGACTGTAATACTCTAAAACTAAGCGGGCTTGAGCCTCTTATTGTAACGAAATCATCTAATTTTATAAATATCGGCGAGCGAACGAATGTAACAGGCTCAAAGGTCTTTCTAAAAATGATTAAAGAAGAACGCTTTGAAGATGCTTTAGCAGTGGCAATGGATCAGGTGCGTGGCGGTGCGCAAGTACTCGATATCAACATGGATGAAGGCATGATTGACGGCGTAAAATCAATGGTCAATTTCTTAAACCTTATTGCATCTGAACCAGAAATTGCCCGCATACCCATAATGCTCGATTCTTCCAAATGGGAAATTATTGAAGCCGGATTAAAATGCGTACAAGGAAAATCTATCGTCAATTCCATTTCATTAAAAGGCGGTGAAGAAGAATTTGTTCGTCAGGCCAAATTGATAAAAAAATATGGAGCGGCCACTGTGGTCATGGCATTTGATGAGAACGGACAGGCAGACTCCTATCAGCGCAGAATTGATATCTGCAAGCGCAGTTATGATATTTTAGTCAACATAGTAAAATTCAACTCGAACGATATCATCTTCGATCCCAATATTTTTCCGGTAGCAACGGGCATGGACGAACATAAAAACAATGCGCTGGATTTCTTTAACGCCACCAGGTGGATACGAGAAAATCTCCCCGGGTCGCATGTTTCAGGAGGAGTGTCCAATGTTTCATTTTCATTCAGAGGAAATAATATCGTGCGTGAAGCCATGCACTCGGCATTTTTGTACCACGGCATTAAACACGGTATGGATATGGGCATCGTGAACCCTACGATGTTGGAAGTATATGATGATATCGACAAAGAATTATTGGAGCGAGTGGAAGATGTTTTGCTCAACAGAAGAGATGACGCTACAGAGAGATTATTAGAATTTGCCGATACCGTAAAAGGTACAGCCAAGAAAAAAGAAGAAGATTTATCTTGGAGAAATCAGCCCGTAAATGAACGACTAAAACACGCATTAGTAAAAGGCTTGATTGAATATATTGATGAAGACACGGAAGAATGCCGGCAACAATACGATTTGCCTTTGCATGTTATTGAAGGTCCACTAATGGACGGCATGAATGTAGTTGGTGATTTGTTTGGCAGTGGAAAAATGTTTTTACCGCAAGTGGTAAAATCGGCAAGGGTAATGAAAAAAGCCGTAGCCTATTTACAGCCATATATTTTGGCTTCGCAAAGCGGGGAAGCAAAAAAATTAGGTAAAATATTATTAGCCACTGTAAAGGGCGATGTCCACGATATTGGTAAAAATATTGTAGGCGTTGTACTGGCTTGTAATAAT
>DAOQII010000057.1:0-11290 GCA_035339455.1 Chitinophagales bacterium | reverse complement strand
TCAAGCGTTTTTTAGAATGAATACAGAACATAAAGACATACAAAAAATATTGCCTTATGGAGAGCAATTAAGAGGCTTTGCTAATCAAAAATACATTACCGAACCTGAACTTTGTAATATTTTAAAAGAGAGAGGCATTTTTACTTTAAGTAAAGATAGAGATTATACAGTTCCTTTATTACAAACCTTAATGCTTTCTCCTAAAGAATTTGACAAAATAAGAGAAGCATTTTCTACGAGAGAAGATAACCCCAAAAAGAGTTCAAGCGATATTATTTGGGCAAAAGACACAAAAATTTTGATACCTGAAATATTGAATGTTGATGTAACTGATTTTATTATAAAGCACTTGCCAACTTGCACATTAGAACAAGCCATTCGGTTCTCTACAGTTGAAAATAATCCAAATCATTTAAAAACGGATTTTACAATAAATAGAAATGATATAAATAAAGTTTGGTATGAGCAAAGCAACAAATTTGACGGAACTATTGAATTTATAAATGATATTAACGGAAAAGGCAGGGTTGTAATTTCTCATACTGCACCTGAAACCAAAGAACTTGCAGAGCATATTATTAAAAAACAAATTGCAGAGTATAAAAAACGAGGAGTAATTGCCCCAAAAGAGCAGTTAAGGAAAATATTTTTTAGAGACTTTACCAACGAAGAAAGGTTTACATTTTTCTTTAGATTAACAAACCATTTAGAAAGTGAATACTTTAAACACGAAGATATTAAAGATATATATATTAAACCTGAAAACACAGAACTACCAGAAGAAATAAAATGGATGGAAGAACTCCAAAAAATACTTTTATCAGGTAAATCTTTAGACAAGAAAGTTTTTATTAAGGACAAAAAATTTCATAAACATTTACTATTGTGGAGTATTGATGCCTCATTTGAGTATAGTTATAAAGGAGAAAAAGGGAAATTTACTGCAAATTTTGGTTTCCCCGATTTTGTAACTAAAAATGGAAGTGCGGAGTTTGAATTACTTATTTCTACTATAACTCCATTAAAAACTATTGATGTAAGAACAAAAAAGATTTTAAAGTTTAAATTATTGTCAGAGATGGATAAACAGAAATCTATTGTGTATAATAATTTTTTGGAGTATAAAAATAAAGTAAGTTTGGAATGAAAATAAGGTTTGTAGAAGCTGATATTAAAACCATTTGTCTGCATTTAGTTGGAAATAAACTTGCAGATGAAAATTGTGTATTCTCAAAAAAGGAAATAGTAATTGATAGTGAGTTAAATACTTTGCTTTCAAGCTATTTTTTATCTTCTTTTAAATCGGAGGAATATTATAAATTTTACCACGAAACTAACTTGTCATTAAACGAAGTATATACTTATGTTACAGATGCTTTTAATGAACCTAATAGCATACAAAAACAATCTGTAAACCTTGCTAAACATCTTTATAATCAAAGTACACACCCTAATATAAAAGTTGGAGAATTTTATGTTGTTCACTTTCAAAATGTTACTTTAGAAAGCAAATCAGTAGAGGCTATTGGAATATTTAAGTCTGAAAATAAAGAGACTTTTCTAGAAGTAGAGCAAATTACGAATAGCTTTGAAATTGAGAACCGAAAAGGAATAAACATCAATAAATTAGACAAAGGATGTTTAATTTTTAATACCAATAGTGAAGAGGGTTACATTGTTTCAATAGTAGATAATACCAATAAAGGGAGTGAAGCACAATACTGGAAAGACCATTTTTTAGGTGTACAGGTATTAAACAATGAATTTCAGCAAACCAGTCAATTTTTAGGTATTACAAAGCAGTTTGTAACCAAACAGTTTACCGAAGATTTTGAAGTGTCTAAAACTAACCAAATTGAACTTTTAAATCGTTCTGTAGATTACTTTAAAAAACACGATAATTTTGATAGAAAAGAATTTGAAGAAGAAGTACTTGGAGATACCAATGTAATTAAGTCTTTCCGAAAATTTGATAACGAGTATAGAACTGAAAATGAAATTGAAATTGAGGATAATTTTGAAATTTCAAATCAAGCCGTAAAAAAACAAGCACGAGTGTTTAAGAATGTATTGAAATTGGATAAGAATTTCCATATCTATATACACGGAAATAGTGATTTGATAGAACATGGAATAGATGAGAATGGAAGAAAATTTTATAAAATATATTATAAAGAGGAAAGCTGATTTTCCTTTAATACCCCATTGCTTTCTCAATATTTATTGCATTTTTACATTATTTCATAACACACAACAATATAATCAACTGATATACACAAACTTAGACTAAATACTATGCTTTTTGTATCGGAAAACAATCCCCTTCGGGTATAATTCAAATATCATTCACAATATTTATACCCTTAAAGGTATAATTTCAATTAATCTTATTAAATTTGTACCCTTAAAGGTATAAAAATGAGTACTCAATTAGCCGAATTTGTGAAAGAAAAGCGTAAGCAGTTAAAACTTACACAGCCTGAATTAGCTGAAAAAGCTGGTGTAGGTTTGCGTTTTTTGCGTGAATTGGAGAATGGAAAAGAATCTGTAAGATTAGATAAAGTAAATCAAGTTTTAGCCTTATTTGGTGCAAAAGTTGGTGTAGTAACAAATGATGAATTATGAGAAAAGGAAACGTTTATTACAAAAATAATTTAGCAGGAATTATAGCTGAAAATGAAGATGGCTATACATTTCAATACAATGAGCAATATTTAAATTCCACTTCTGCAAAATCTATTAGCCTAACGTTGCCCATTCAAACACAACCTTATCAAAGCAAAATTTTATTTCCTTTTTTTGATGGTTTAATTCCTGAAGGATGGTTATTGAATATTGCAGTTGCTAACTGGAAACTCAATGCAAGAGATAGATTTGGTTTATTGCTAACCTTGTGTAATGATTGTATCGGTTGTGTATCAATAAAAGCATTAGAAAATGAAGCATAAAATAACAAACTGCCTTTATTGCTATCAACAATTAAATGAAACTGAACAAGACTTTCATTCGTCTTGTGCTAAAAAAATGTTTGGTACAAAACAAGCACCAATCATTGATTTTAATTTAAAACAATTAGAAGAATTAGCCAAACAAATAGTTATTAAAAGTGTTGCTGTTACTGGTGTTCAACCTAAATTATCATTAGAATTAGAAAAACACAAAAACGAATTATCGAGATTAACGATTGTAGGGTTACACGGCAATTTTATTTTAAAGCCACCAGCGACAGAATACAAAGAATTGCCACAAAATGAAGATGTAACCATGCACCTTGCCAATTTAGTAAAAATAAAAACTGCACAGCATTCTTTAATTCGTTTGCATTCAGGCGAACTAGCATATATTACTAAACGCTTTGATAGAAACAAAAAAGATAAAATTGCAGTAGAAGATTTTTGTCAATTAACTGAAAATTTAACCGAGCATAAATACAGAAGTTCCATAGAAAAAGTTGCAAAATCAACACAGAAATTCACAACAAATAAAGGTTTAGAAACATTGCGGCTATTTGAGTTGGTATTGTTTTGTTACTTAACTGGCAATGCAGATATGCACTTAAAAAACTTTGCATTATTAGAAAATGCTTTAGGCGAATTTGAATTATCTCCTGCTTATGATTTATTAAGTACAGTACTAGTAATTACAGACGACAAAGAAGAAACCGCGCTAACCATTAATGGAAAGAAAAGCAGATTAAAGAAAAAGGACTTTGATGCTTTAGCAATAAGCATGAATATAAACACAAAGGTTTTAGAAAGTATATATACAAAGTTTGAAAAAGTATTACCCAACTGGATTGACTTTATCAAGCAAAGTTTTTTATCAAAAGCAATGCAAAAAAGTTATATTGAATTAATACAAAAAAAACACTACAATCTGTTTCAAATTTCGTAATTGATAATTTTTAATTCGTAATTGAATTTGCCTTTTCCTGCCTTTAAAAGTGTATGTTTTCACACATTGTGTCCGATATTTGTCCCCCAATATGCTGAAAATATTGAAAACATTGAGCAGGTTACTTTCTGTATCGGAAAATAAATGGCTATTTAAACCCATACACCGCCATCCTCTTATCACCCTCTTTTTCCAATAAACCATGCTCAACTGCCCAAGCCAAATCACGACTGGCAGTAGGGGCAGAAATATTTTTAAAAGCATTGAGATAATCTTTTCTGCTAAAAATTTTTGAGCCTGTTTTCTCTTTAAATAAAGCATCTCTATCAGCTGCAGTTATGTTTTGTTTTGAGATTGTAAGAGTTCGTCTAAGACGTCTGAAATAACGTCTAACATAAACGCTATGAACGGAGTTGAATTACCTTTTTTATCAGAAAGAGAAAGCGCATGATAATATTCTTTCTGTCTCTTTTTTATTAAATGCTCTATTGGCAGGAACTCAAATACAGGATATTGTTGCATTAAGAGTAATGTCTGCCAGAGCCTACCTATTCTGCCATTTCCATCAATAAAAGGATGTATAAATTCAAACTCATAATGAAACACACAACTTTTTATAAGGAGCAAGTCTTTATCTTTTTTCAGGTACTCAAACAAATCTTTCATTAAGCCTCTTACCATAGCTCCATTCGCTGCAATATGTTCCACTTTTGAGCCTTTTACAATACCTACATTTGTTGTTCTTAATTTACCCGCATTTTCAACTAAGCCATTCATTAAGATGCTGTGTGCTTTCTCTGTATCTTTTAAATGAAAAGGATTAAAGTCATGAAGCTGATCATATACTTTAATAGCGTTCTGCACTTCCAAAATATCTTTTTTAGGTGCTGTCACTCTTTTGTTTCTAACAAAGCGGTGATTTGTTCTTCTGTAAGCGTGTTACCCTCAATTTATAAAGAAGATTGAATCGTCTTAATTCTATTCTTATTTCTGAGTTCGGTTGCAGGTTTATATAAATGCATAGCATTAATAGCCCCTGTCTTTTCTGAAATACATATGTTCAAGTGTTAAATGTAAAATAGTATCGGTAATCGTATAATGTGATTTCATTTATGATAGTATCATTTGATAGTATCAAAATTACAAATTCAACGCTAGACAGGCAACTCAATAATAAGTTGAAAATTGCCTTTTCTTCCTATAGAAATCTAAGCTTTTGCATTTTATTTCACTTGATAGTTTACATATTATGATTTAACCGTCTTGTTTTTATTTTCTACCTGAGAATAATCTTCTCATTTCGAATCATGCCGTATCATCTCACACAATTTCATAATCATGAGTTATAGTTGCGGTTTTATTCAGCATATGCGTAACACTGCAGTATTTTTCCATAGATAAATTGATGGCTCGCTCTACATTTTCTTTTTTCAAATTGCCTTCAAAAATATAATGTACATGGATTTTGGTAAATACCATCGGGTGTTCAGTTGCCCGCTCTGCTCGAACAATTACCTTGTAAGCCTTTACCTGTTCACGCATTTTCTCCAGCATAGACAGAACATCCATACTCGTGCAACCACCCAAACCCATCAATATTAACTGCATAGGTCTTGCCCCCAGATTTTCACCGCCTATATCCGGTGAACCATCCATTTGTACTACAATGCCTTGTTCGTTTGTTGCCGCTAAATGAACTTTGCTGTTTACCCGATTTATTTCAATTTCCATGTGCTAAATATAGAAAATAGTTAACTTTCCCGCATACATTAATCTTGCTTTAGGTATATTTACTTTAAAGTTTAAAGGATGTTTTGGGATAACAATAAAAAACAGGAAAACAAAGAAATGACAAAGTACAAATTTAAAGAGTTACTGATTTATTCATCAGATGAATGGATGGCGCGTTCGGCAAAAAAATACAGAACCGTTTTTGATAAGGCGGAAACAACCTATATCCGTTGTGAACTGGCATTCTACAATAAATTGTTTGACGAAGAAGATTGGCAGTGTAAAGTGACATTAAAAGCATTCGACATTACCGGAGGTAAGCGCGAACAATTGTGCAGTCTGGATAAAGAAGTGCCGGTTTTAAAAGACGAAAATATCGTACAAGTACGTGACGGCTGGGGCAATAAAGAGTTGGGTGTATACTGGATGAAAGGTGATTATGTATGGGAAGCCTATTTAGATGATGTGTTGATAGGGTCAAAGAACTTTTTTGTAAACAATGTGGGCTTGGTTACCCCTCATCATAATCCCTACTTTGTGGTTGACCATATTTCAATATATAATGCCGATGCAGACGGCTGGAAACTGGAGCCCAATCAAAGGGTGTACTACAAAGAAATATCGAAGAATGACACCAAATATTTGTGGGCGGAAGTGAAAATTAAGAACACCACTAATCTCGACTGGAATTATGAGCTTTTCTTAAATTATTATGATGATGCCGGACAGCATAAAGCAATCATTCCGCGTGTCGGCAAGATTGAAGCAGGCAAACTCGACTGGTCTTACACATTTGACATAGGTTGGGGTACTGATGATGGAGGCTCATGGAAAGATGACAAATACAGCATCGAGCTTGTTTTTATGGATTGTCTGGTAGCCGCAACTACCTTTAACTGTGGTGATGCATTTGTGGAAGGACAACTCGAATTAATAGATCCTGCAACTGTCTCTACACTTATTGTTGATGCAAATACAGAGGATAAGGAAGATGAACGTACACTGGAAGATTTGCTTGCTGAACTGGATAAACTTGTGGGTCTTCAAAATGTAAAACAACATATTCACGATCAGATTACGCTGATTAATTTTAATAAACTTAGAAAAGAACAAGGACTGGAAGATGAAAATAAATTTTCCCTACATTCAGTCGCTATTGGCAATCCGGGCACGGGCAAAACTACGGTTATGCGCCTTTTAGGCAAGATATATCATAAGTTGGGAATGCTTTCCCGGGGGCATGTACACGAAGTAGACCGTGTTGATCTGGTAGGCGAATACATAGGGCAAACAGCACCTAAAGTACAAAAATGCATTGATGAAGCTCGAGGCGGTATTTTGTTTATTGATGAAGCGTATGCCTTGTCGAGGGCTGGCGAAGACAGTAAGGATTATGGCAAAGAAGTGATAGAAATTCTGATTAAGGAAATGAGCGACGGACCGGGTGATATTGCCATTTTTGTAGCTGGATATCCGAAAGAAATGCGCACTTTTTTAGAGTCGAATCCGGGCTTAAAATCCCGCTTCAGCAATTATTTTACTTTTGAAGATTACTTACCTGATGAGCTTCAGGAAATTGCTTATATCATTGCTGAAAGAAATAAACTCACCATTGCGGAAGAAGCCAAACTGACTTTGAAAGATGGACTTACAGAGGCATTCCGCAGCCGGGATAAAAGTTTTGGTAATGCTCGTTATGTAGAAGGCGCAATTAACAGTGCTAAAAAAAATATGGCCTTGCGGCTTATGCAATTGCCCGATCAGAAATCCTTAGACAAAGAAACGATTTCGACCATTACGCAAACAGATATTGCCAAAGTATTTCAGGAAAATAAACGGAAACAACTGAAGCTGGAGGTAGACAAAGAAGATTTATTTCTGGCTCTGGATGAACTCAACACACTGGTAGGTTTGCAAAATGTAAAACAAGAAATTGACGAACTGATAAGGCTGATAAAATATTATAACGACATCGGCAAAGATGTATTAAATAAATTTTCTTTGCACAGTGTATTTTTGGGCAATCCCGGTACGGGCAAAACAACAGTTGCCCGTATATTCGGAAAAATATTTAAGGCACTCGGCATCTTAGAACGCGGACATCTGGTAGAGGTAGATAAAGAAGCCTTGGTGGCGGGCTATGTGGGACAGACTGCAATAAAAACGAATGCAAAAATCGAAGAAGCTATCGGAGGGGTGCTGTTTATCGATGAAGCGTATTCACTTACTAACTCCGGTAATAATGGTTTTGGCAATGAAGCCGTGGAAACTTTGCTAAAAAGAATGGAAGATTTGCGCGGACAGTTTATCGTAATAGCAGCAGGATATACAGACAATATGAATGATTTCTTGCAAGCCAATCCTGGATTAAATTCCAGATTTGACAAAAAATATGTCTTCGAAGATTATAATCCGGAAGAGATGATGCAAATAGCGGATACATTTTTGAAACCTGAAGATTTGGTATTGAATGCAGAGGCAAATGAACATCTCTTACATTACTTTACAGCACTCTACGAACACCGCGACAAATTTTTTGGCAATGGCAGAACCGTAAGGCAGACCATACTGGAAGCGATAAAAAATCAACACTTGCGGATGTCAAACATACCTGCAGCACAGCGCAATATGCAAGATTTACAGACAATAACTATTGATGATGTAAATGAATTTAAGTATAATGACGATTTAAGAATAAACAAACCGATTGGTTTTCGATTAAATCAAAGCTAGAAAGAAGAATATGATACCTGCAGATTCCATTTCAACTCTTAATGCTGCAGAGGCTGTTCGCTTCCGGCCTAAATTGTATTTTGAGGATTGTTTTAATTCCAATTCATTAAGCTCTCTTCCTGTAGAAGCACTATGTCATGCCTTGGATGAAAATGTGGATGCAAAATGTACAAAAATTGAAATCATTCTTTATCAAAATAACAGAACAGTAATTTCGTACAATGCAGATATGAGCTTGGCACTTAATGCTGATGGAGTAACCTTGGCAGAACGAATACTTACACAAATATTTGCTTGTAAGAATGAGAAGAAACATTTGGAAGTCGGACAGGAGTTTTGTAAAGTTGGCATTGCTACGCTAAATTTTGTTTCCGAAAATTTTACATTACGTACAGCTAATTTAGAGCAAGAAGCGTATTTCCATTTTAATAAAGGATTTTTAAAAGAAAAAGTAATTACAAATAGTAAAAGAAATAAGCCTTTTACAATAATTGATTTTACCCCCGATAAAGAAATTTTTGGTGAGTTGAACATTCAAAAAGAGGAATTGGAAAACAAGATAAAAAGGCTGAAAAAGGATTTTATAAATTTGTCAATAAGTACAAAGTATCTTTAAGAATAATTTTATTACGAATCAAATAAAACATCAGGATTAATAGTTGTTTTCATTTTTATACCGCATTCAATGGGTTTAATTTAACGAAAATTAAATCGTTTTATTTAATTTAAAATTGCATCCAATTCCAGCTCTGCACATTTCTTGTTACATTTGAAGAGATGATTTCTTTTATCAGACACATTACACTCCTGATAGTTTTGTTTGCAATGCCTGCATGCAAAACGGCAAACGGAAATAAATCTACCCTGCAAAACACGGAAACTAAAACAAAAAAAATGGATACTACAAACTCGACATCTTTGGCCACGTTTGGCGGTGGTTGTTTTTGGTGCATGGAAGCCGTGTTTCAACAAATGAGTGGCGTTGAAAAGATAGAATCGGGTTATAGCGGAGGCAACACAAAAAATCCGACCTATAAAGAAGTCTGCACGGGCGAAACCGGACACGCAGAAGTAATTCAAATAACCTTCAACTCCAGCTTGGTTTCTTTTGCAGAGTTACTGAAAGTCTTTTTTACTATGCACGACCCAACTACATTAAACAGACAAGGTAATGATGTTGGTACGCAATATCGCTCAGTCATATTTTATCACAACGCGGAGCAACAGCACGAAGCGGAAGCTGTCATTCAAGAAATTAATAAGCAGCATATTTATCCAAATCCTGTGGTGACACAAGTAGTGCCATTTTCTGTATTTTATAAAGCAGAAGATTATCATCAAAATTATTACAACCAAAATAAAGAGCAATCCTACTGTCGTTTTGTAATTCAGCCCAAAGTCGAGAAATTTGAAAAAATATTTAACGACAGAATGAAAAAATAGCATTCAATATCGTTAAGTTGGTCAACTCTAAAAATAGCTGATTTAATCTTAGTTCCTCCACCTTCATCATGGAGGAGGAATAAAAGGAGATGGTTCTAAAAAACTAAATCAACTATTTTGGGATGTTCAACATTAAATCACACTTAACTTAACGACATAGAAACAGCATTTCATTTTTTTTGCAAAATCATTTCATACTTTATTAATTTTTCTTATTTTAGAGAAAACAAGTTCTATGAAGAAAGTATTTCTGTCAATTTTACTTTTGGGTTTAATTGTTAATGGCATTGCACAAACCCCTTTATTTCCCATTCCCGGCGCACAAGTAATTCCCGGAGAAAAGATAAATGGAACGCTCGATGATATTTCAGATTTTGCCACACGCACGCAAATTCCGGTGCCCATGCCCGATGGCACCAAATTGATGACAGACATTTTCCTGCCTATTTTGCAAGACAGTTTTACCTATGTCGATACTTTTGACATCACCATACTGCCTGCTCCTTTTCCGCCATTGCGCATTCCCATAAATGCGGTTCTTTTGCATAAAGGATTTCAATATTTAATCTATGACAGTATCAACGGAGCTCCAAATCCAAATCCGTATCAGTTGCCCCTGATTATGGAAAGAACGCCCTACAACAAAAGAGGCAGTGTAGAATGTTCTGCTATGGCTTTGTTAGGTTATGCAGGAGCCAATCAGGATATGCGCGGACGATATTCTTCACAAGGTGCTTATTTACCATTGTATTCTGATAGCTGGAAAAAATGGCCTTACCATAATTATACACATGTATTGGATATTACCAACCCGAGTGATCCTCGCAACGGCAATAATCATGAAGATGGTTATAATACGGTAGAATTTATCAAAAACAATCTGGTGCGTGCTTTCGATTTCAACCACGATGGAATTGCAGATGATACCGCTTTAGTGTATAATGGCTCTATCGGTACATTTGGCGCATCCGCACTGGGCTACAATCAGTTGCAGGCAGCGGCTGCACACAAAATCGACCCGACACAACCGGGACTAAAAGCATTGTTCCCTATCGTGGGGCCTTTAGAGTTTTATAAAAGTACAGGCTTCCATAATGGATGCTTGCGAGATATGTTGGTAACCGGATGGTTGAGAGGTCAAATTGTAGACACAAGAGATGATTTAATGGCATTTGATACCGGACTTAATGATGATATTCACTCTTCAAAAGACTATAACACCGTTGATAAATTTGAAGCGGCCAATAAAGCCATTGACCACTTTGTAACCGTTCGCTACGAAAATTATCCGTGTGGTTACTACCCCAATTCTATCAGCCGTAGCGACATGGATGCCACACATGCCCCGGTAAATGCAGCAGGCGAAAGTGAAAAAAACGGGATGTACTCCCGCTACGGAAATATTGAAGTGCCTGTATTTCATGTGTCGGGCTGGTGGGATATATTTGTAGATGGCTCAATAGAAACCCATGATTTAATCCGCAGGAAT
>DAOQII010000056.1:0-11360 GCA_035339455.1 Chitinophagales bacterium | reverse complement strand
TCAAGAGTCAAGAGTCAAGAATCAAGAGTCAAGAATCAAGAGTCAAGAATCAAGAGTCAAGAATCAAGAATCAAGAATCAAGATAATATAACAACCAATTACTATTCACCAATCACAAACAACTAAAAACCAATAACCAATAACTAATCACCAATGACCAATCAACAATGACCAATCACAATCACAATCAACAATAAATTATGACAACAACATCATCATCAACTTTTAATACGGAGAACACCAAAGTTCAGATGCGCAAAGGCATACTTGAATTTTGCATTCTCGGTATTATCTCGCGGGGCGAAGTTTATGCATCAGACATACTCGACTCGCTGAAAGCTGCCAATATTTTGGTAGTGGAAGGTACTGTTTACCCTCTGCTTACAAGATTGAAAAATGCAGGATTGCTCACCTACCAATGGAAAGAATCCACCTCGGGACCTCCTCGAAAGTACTTCACCCTTACAGGTACCGGCTACAGGGCTTATGATGAACTCAAAGAAACATGGAATGAACTCTCTGATGCCGTAGTCAAAACAACTGATATAAAATCTAATCAAAATCCAACTATTTAACCATAAAAAATACACCAAAATGAACAAGACATATAATATTAATCTGGCAGGGCAAATATTCGCCATCAATGATGATGCCTACGAATCTCTTTCAGCCTACTTACAATCATTGCGACAATTTTATAAAAATGAAATAGACCGTGACGAAATCATAAAAGACATAGAATCCCGTTTTGCCGAATTATTCTTAGCAAAAGGAAAAGGATATATCGTAACTAAGAAAGATACAGACGAAGTGATAGGCATGATGGGAAGACCACAAGAGTTTGACACTTCATATACTGAGGATGATATTGAAATTGAACCGAATAAAACACCCTATCAAAATGCAGGCTATGAAACAAAGAAACGTGTATACCGCGATCCGGATGATAAAATAGTAGCCGGTGTTTGTTCGGGTTTAGCCAAATATTTTGGTATTGATGATCCTATTTGGTTCCGAATTGGCTTTGTATTAATCACCTTATTTACTGGATTAGGGTTTCTGGTATATCCACTCTTGTGGTTAATCATACCTGAAGCTACTACCAGCTCACAAAAACTGACTATGCGCGGTGAAAATGTAAATCTGTCTTCTATTGAAAAGACAGTAAGAGAAGAACCTGTGCAAAGACAAGGAGCAGGGAACCAAATCTTAGAATTTATTGGTGGCTTTATTAAATTGTTTTTCAAATCATTATTATACCTTGGCGTGTTCGTGCTGGGCATAGTAGCAGTGGCAATCATAATCAGTTTGTTGGCAACATTTTTTGGGCTTGGAATTGCCTTAGTTGCCGGCAATCCGTTACTTACAAAATATTTTTTTGATAATAATTCAGTAAGCTGGCTGATTGGCATCGGAGGTTTATTAGCTACTGTCATTCCAATAATTTTATTCGTATTGGCTATCGTTCATATATTCAGTAAAACAAACAAACCACTGAAAAAAAACATTTTATTCTCTTTAATCGGATTATTTTTATTTGGTATATTATTGTTGAATATCGTGTATTCTAAAGGTAAAAAGCTGATAGCTGAACACCAAAAAATAACGCAAAGTGTGCCTCTTTACGAAGCTTCAAAAATTGATACTTTGGATTTAAGCATGGCGTTCACAGAAAAGAAAGACAATATTGACGGCGTACAAATAAACAGTTTTCAAGATTTCATGAACTTTATCGCTCGCAAAGATGAAATAAACATACCTGTTGACATAAAAATATTACCCACAAATTCAGATTCATTTATCGTGGTACGTGAATTTTCAGCAAATGGTAAGGATGAAAAAACAGCTTTGGAAAATGCTACTGACATCACGCACAATATTATACAAAAAGGTAATCAATTAATTATTGATCCTTACATCGGTATCGATATTCCAAAATCAAAATTCAGAAATCAAAAACTGATCGTAAAAATTTATGTACCTGAAGGCAAAAAAATAAAATGGAACGAGCGTGTTGAAGATTTTATGGATGAAGATAAATTGGATATCAACTGGAGTAATGCAGGAAATCATACTAATGAAATAAGCAATTTAAAAATCCAGCTGAATACCCTGAAAGACTCTACCAATATAAATATTCATATCGACTCCAATAATCCGGATTTGCAGGAAGCCATACAAGAAGTACAAGATCAGCTTAATGATAAACAAGATGAACTTAATGATAAACTGGACGACTTGATAGATGCTAAAATCAGTGGTGAGCACTATCTGTTTAAAATGCATAACGGAGAGTTATTTCCGTTAGACTAGACTGGTGTTTATTTTTAGGAGACGCCTGACGGATTTATCCGGCAGGCGTTTTCATTTCAAGATGCAATCAGGATTCTACCTCCCCCCCCCCTCCTTGAAAAAGGAGGGGGAATTAAAGGGGGTGGTTTTCAGGACGAGACAAGCACCTAATTACTGTATTTCATCTGCCATGGCAGCTTGTTTCATTTCTGTGGCTAAGTTCTTACCCAAATATTTGTCAATGCCATTATGTACCCAATAGATAACAGGAGTTAGTAATACAGCCATGAAAAATTTATAAATATAATTGCCTACACATACCGACATCACTACATAAAATGGCCATGCTTTTCCATTGGACTCACTGATGTATTTGGGATATAAATAAAATGCGATAAACAACACGACAAAACTGTCAATAAACTGAGAAACTACCGTAGAACCTGTACTTCTCAGCCAGATATATTTCTCGCCACTCCATTTTTTTATTTTATGAAAAATGACAACATCGACAACCTGCCCTATTAAAAAAGCAATGAGCGAGCCCAAAATAATAGCCAATCCTTGACCGAAAATCTGTGCATAGGCGGATTGCATATTATTTACACCAACATCAGCTTTAGATGCAGGCCACCAGTCTGCCGGTACTAATTGAATGGCGAGATAATACATGAAGAAAGCATACGCGAGCAACCCGGCTGTGAGATAGGATAAGAAACGAACACCGCGTTCGCCGTAGTATTCGTTGATTATATCCGTCATGATAAAAACAACCGGCCAAAGTAAAACCCCGGCTGTAAGATTAAATGAAAAATCATTTCCGAAAATCGGGATTTGCAAAGGGCTAATTCCCAATGTTTTTTCCAATGAAAATATTTTCACGCCTATCACTTCGGCAATAAACGCATTAGCAATAAAAAAGCCGCCTAAAAAAATAAACAACTTAGTAGACTTATCTTTTATTATTTGATGTATCATAAGGCCAGTATATTCTGTTTAATTGTAGGGTATAAATCTAGTCGATAATTCCCATGGCTTTCATCTTCCAAAAACATTTAGCCGTTATGGAAATATCAACATAGGCATTATGTGCGTCTACAAAATCAGTGTCAAACAATTTATAATGCAATTCTGTAAGTTTAGGCCATTTAAACCCGTACTTACTCGGTATTTTACAAAAATTCACGGTACTTTGCATCGTACAGATTCGTTTTTTTATCGGAATAATATTGTGTTTATTTTTGCGCAACAACTCCGCTCCTACTATCATTTCGTCAAAAGCCATATTGTGTGCCACCAGCACTTCTGCTGTTTGAGCGGCTTCATAAAATGAAGCTAAAGCCAGTTCGAGTGGAATACCTTTTTGATTAGCTATATCGGTAGTGATACCATGCACATCCGCAGCCTCTTTGGGAATTGTGTATCCTTCTGGTTTTATGATTAAATCTGCTTCTTGCAGTTTATTTCCCTCTTTGTCATAAAGCATATAGGCGAGTTGCACCATTCGTGGCCAATTGTCGAGTTTGCTTAACGGAGCTTTCCAGTCTTTGGGTAGTCCGGTTGTTTCTGTATCAAAAAATAAGTACATGTTTTCTTTTCAAAAATTCAAACCGCAAAAGTCATTTCAGCGATTGTGTCGCAAGTTCCTAAAAAATCTATTCTAAATCAATAAAACTCAAAAATTATCCACAATTTTCTTAGTTTAAGTACAAATTTCATGCGTAAAACATTGAAGATAAACTAAATTCACATGCGTGAATAATCGCTTGAATTTATTACTTGTATTTTGAAGAAATTTGCACGGTATTTGATTCAGATTGCATACTAACGCTAAACGATATGAACTTTTTTACAATTTTGAACAAAAGAAACATGAAAACCTTACTTGTTACTCTCTTGTTTGTATCATCAAACATCATGCACGGAGCAGAAGTCTACTTATGCAAAACCGTTAAAAAGGGTATTCCTGTTGAAGCTCAAACTACTTGGGATGCCAAGAAAGATAATATTTGTATTGTATTCAATCACGATAAACCTTTACAAAATAATGCAGTTTATAAACTTAGCATAGCAAGACGCGTAGAAAAATACTATTTCTGGCGATTTTCCAACAAGGATATTTTTGTAAAAAAAGGACAATCTCAAATAGTTACGCACTCTGTAATACAAGAACCCGGTGATTATATCATTTCCATTATTGACAACAATGGCTATATTCTGGCTGAGCAAAGCTGCACAATAAAATAATTCTAACTTCATTTAGAATAAACCATTATCTCAGCTGATTTCGTTTATTTTGCATAGTCAAAGTGCAATATGAATTTTATTCATCCAGATATATTTTACACCCGGCTTAAGACACATCATAAGTTACTCTACCTGCACCTGGTCAAACATTTTTCAATACGCAATTTTTTAATCGGAATAGCCTATTTTATTGTCATTTTTATAGTTTCCTCTTTCAATGCAATATGTAGGTTGCTGGACGAATTATTATTTCCCAATTATCACCAGGTCGAAATACATCAACCTGTTTTCATAATAAGCAATCCGCGAAGCGGTACTACATTTTTACATCGGCTCATGTGCCTTGATGACAAAAAGTTTGTTTACAACTTGCTCTATCATACCACGTTTCATTCCATTATTTTTTACAGGGCAGTACAAATCATTTCAGGTATCGATAAAAAAATTGGTGGACCCTTACACTGGCTTTTGGATAAAATTAATGACACGATGTTTAAAGGTTGGGATGAAATCCATAAAACCGGGTTCAATAAATCGGAAGAAGATGAAGGCTGGCACTTTATTTCAGGTATCAGCCCCAGTATAGGATTAATTACGCCTTATCTCAAATCTTTCAACGAATTGTATATCCCTGACAATTTATCTGAAAAAGAGAAAAACAACATAAAAAAATACTACAAGGCTTCTATACAGCGCTGGATGTATGCACTGGGCTCTGATAAGATATTTTTGAGTAAAACCGTGATGAGTTCCGGTAGGCTGGAGATGTTGCATGACATATTTCCCGATGTAAAAATTATTTTCCTTATTCGACATCCATATCAAGCCATACCATCGTTCACATCCATGTTTGCAGAGCCGTGGAGCACGCTGTATCCATCTATTCCTTCAAATTCAGAAGCTTACAGGGAGTGGGGTGAAGTTGGTATTGAATACTATAAATATTTCAATATAGAAAAGAGCAAATTCAAACAAGAAAACTTCATAACCATACCCTATACAGAACTGGTAGCCGACCCCATGGCAACTGTTTTAAAAATTTACAATCAGCTCCAACTCGAAATTACACCGGAGTTCACGGCACGCTTGTCAGAGGAAACACACAAGCAACGAAAATATACCAGCAAACATAGCTATTCCTTAGAAGAATATGGCTTCGAGAAAGAATACATCTATCAACAATTGCACTTTATTTTTGAAGAATTTGGGTTTGAGAAATAGAAACTGGTTATCTTGCTGTTTTTTATCAAAAATGAACCCATACCTAAGTTCATGTAAATAAATAAGGTGAATTTGGTTTGTTTAAAATCAATAAGAACACTGATTTCCATTGACCAATCTGTAAATAATCAAATTGAGGAAAAACATTAAAGTCAAATTATTTTGTAAATTGTGGCTAAAATAATGTCAATGGAGTGTTTTGCTTTTCAAAGCTATAGGTTTATCGATTAATTATATGAATAACAAAGGAAATAAGCACAAAAATTATGAAATCCTGAATTTATTAGGATATGGATTAGCTAAATTTGACAATGAATTTATCAAACAATTTGGTTTTAAAACCAAACATTCATTTTTTGAATATTTTGTAAAAATAGGAATAGTTGAAACAGGAAGTGTTGTAAAAAACAGAATGGATTTGTTTGACCCGTTTTTTGAAAACAGCAGAAAAGGCTGGTGGCAAAAAGGCGATGCATATATTCATAGAAAATTATTGATTGACAGCTTATTTGGAAATGAGAGTGCAGTTGAATATTCTAATATTGTGAAATTATTTTTGAAAGATAATTTTAAAATTAAAGACATTTTTGTTGAAGTAAAACCTATTGTAAAATCGAGATTTAAAAAACTTCAAGAAACAGGATTAGAAGCAGAATTGTATTTTATAAACAACTTCAATTCTATAGACATTTTCAAAAATGGAATTATAGAAGATGCTCGATTATATGGCGATGGTTACGATTTTCAAATTAGTGTAAATAACAATTCTTTTTTAGCTGAAGTAAAAGGTATTCGAGCTAAAAAAGGAAGATTTAGATTAACAGAAAATGAATACTTGAAAGCTAAAGAATATAAGCATGATTTTATTGTTACATTGGTTTTGAATTTGGATGACTTACCAAAATTTCTTACTATTGAAAATCCATTAAAAAATTTGAAGTTTGAGGAAAGATTAATCAAATCCAAAGAAGTGAGAGAGTATCATTTAATAAATGATTTATGTTAAAAGAATATACAATAGAAATAAAATCAGTGAAGGCTCCGCCAATAAGTCTTGCAATGTGTGATTCCATAAATTGTCCAATTTGTGATATTGATCTTTCAGTTGAAAATAAAATTGACTTAAGTACATTTGAGGTAAACGAAGATACTATCATTTACTGTGAAGGATGTGATTTAAACCTTAGATTTAAAATTGCAAAAATCTAATGAAAGCATCCATAATACTCTTATCAATCAAAAGAAGTTGAAGAAAAGTTTGATTAAATGCGTGGAAGGCTCATTTGAAGCATTTATGAAAAACGAACCTATACCACAAGATGATGAATAATACCTCTAACCATCATAGCACCGCTCACTCAAACAATTGAACTATCGTGTTGCGCTCTTTTCTTTTCGGGAAGTTTCGTTAAATTTGTACTCAACTCCGAATATGCGTGTTTATTTAGATAATGCTGCCACCACTCCGCTGAGTAAAGAAGTACTGGATGCGATGATGCCTTATTTTACAGAACATTTTGGCAATCCTTCTACTACTTACTCGTACGGCAGAGATACTAGAGCGGCGATAGAAACAGCCCGCAAAACGATTGCTTCGCTCCTGAATGCACAACCCGGCGAAATCACCTTCACTTCGGGCGGCACGGAGTCGGCAAACATGGCTATTAAAGGTGCTGTTGATTACCTGGGGGTAGAACGCATTATCACCTCTCCTATCGAGCATCATTGTGTGGAATACGCCGTTGACTATTGCCGCGATTATAAAAAAACGGAAAAAGTACTGATACAAACAGATAATGCTGGCAATATCGATTTAGCGCATTTGGAAAATTTGCTAAAGTCTTCCAGCAAGAAAACCTTAGTGGCGCTGATGCATGCCAATAATGAAATCGGGACAATGCTTAATCTCAAGCAGGTTGCCGAAATTTGCAAAGCCAATCAAGCTTTGTTTTTCTCCGATACGGTACAATCATTTGCACATCATATCATCGATACCAAAGAAATTCCGGTTGATTTTGTAACGGGATCTGCACATAAATTTCACGGGCCTAAAGGAAGCGGATTTTTGTATATGCGCAAACAAAACAAAGTGCAGGCACTGATACATGGCGGTGGACAAGAAAGAGGTTTCAGAGCAGGCACTGAAAATGTGGCCGGCATCGTGGGCTTGGCGGAAGCGGCAAAAATGGCTTATAATACGCTGGAAGAAGATAAGAAGCATATTTTAAGCTTGAAGTATTATTTCAAACAACAACTGTTAGATATATTTGAAGATATAGATTTCAATGGCAATACGGACGAAAGAAGTTTATTTACCGTGCTGAATGTTTCCTTTCCTCCACACGAAAACGCTCCTCTCCTGCTTTTCCATCTAGACCTTGCAGGGATATGTTGCAGCGGTGGCAGTGCATGTAACAGCGGAGCAGCATCGGGTTCACATGTCATACAGGCACTGAATAAAAATCCCGACAGAGTTTCAATTCGTTTTTCATTTTCAAAACACAATACGAAAGAAGAATTGGATTATGTACTCGAAAAGCTGAAAGAGATTTTCAAATAGTAACTTTTAAATAAAACAAAAAGCACCCGTTTCCGGATGCTCTACTTATAATTGTTCTGGTTTTTGATTAGTATTTTGCAGCAAATTTCCCGTTGCTGATGGTAACATCAGTTCCTGCATCATCATTATGAGCCGTACCGCTAAAAGTACCTTCAATCTCAGTTGAGGTGGCTTTAGTAACCACAATGGTAAAATGATCTCCGGGAACAGCTGCCCAGCCATTCGCTCCTTTGCTATAACTAAATGTTGGTCCTGCGGCTGAGGAAGAGAGTGTACTCAAATCATACGTTCCGGTGGTAATGGTAGCAGGAAGCAACATCATCACCATATCTGCACTTAGTGATGCACCACTGATGTTGATAATTGAGCCGCTTTTTGCAACCGTGCTCACCCTGTCGTCTGAGGCAAAACTGCCTGATGTTGCACCACTGGCATCTAAAGAAATTCTGCTTTTACCGGCTGCCAAACTGCTGCTGCTGTCTTTTTTACAACTCAATAAAGAAAAGGTTGCAAAGACAGATAAAATGATACAAAGATTTTTCATGATATTATTTTTTTGATTAAGAATACTGCAAATGTATATAAGAACACTACTGTTAAATATCCGTACCAATACGGATTTTATATACGTATTTCGCGGTATTTAAAAATAAAGCCTTAAAAAGATAATTTACAATAAGCAAATAAGGGTGGTATATTTGCAATTTCAGCTTAAACTTCATTAGAAAACTATGCTTAAACGATTCTCATTTTTTTTGATTTCTGTTTTATTAATCAGCTCTTGTGCCATGAACAAGCTGTTTTATCAACCTTTTAAAATACCTGCCAAGACAACACATGTTGTAATTAATAAAGGAAAACCAGATTCGGTACAAGTACGTTTTATCGGGAATGTGCATCAGCCTGTATTTTTGAAAAACAGCACTGACATGCTTCAATTTCCCTATACTATCGAGAGTATTTTATTTAAAAGTACAGATGGAAACATGCTGAATGGCTGGATGCTGAAACCCCGTGATGGCAACGTACAAGGCACCATTTTACACTTACATGGAAATGGTGGCATGTTATTAAGTCAATACGAAGCTATAGCCCCGTTAACACAATATGGCTATCAGATTTTCATGTTTGATTACAGTGGATATGGATTTTCATCCGGAAAACCGACAAGAGCAAATGTACTCGCTGATGCACAAGCTGCATTAACATACTTATTAAGCCGCAAAGATGTACAAGCGAATGAAATCTTGCTTTATGGTCAATCCTTAGGTGGGCATTTGGCAGCAGTTTTGGCTGAGCAGCAACAAGAATCAATTCAGGCATTAGTGGTTGAAGGAGCATTTTCATCACATAAAGATGTTGCTCAGCATTTTGCCGGAAAATTTGGGCGTGCCTTTGTAAAAGATGGATATAGCGCAAAGGTGGCCTTAAAAACTTATTCTAAACCGCTATTAGTAATTCATAGTATCAACGATAAAACAATACCGTATGCCATGGGTAAAACCTTATTTCAAGTAGCCAATGAACCCAAATATTTTTACACAGTAGAGGGCGACCATATACATGCTGTAATCGACCATGCAGATAGCATTGCTTATAAAATTAAATTTATGACAGATAAGTAATAGCAAAAAACAATATCAATTTTATAGTTCTTTTAATGCGTAAAAACTGTTTTAAATTTCCCGTTGGTTATTGTAACAGTTGAACCGTCGGCATCGCTCACGGCAGTGCCGCTAAATGTACCTTCTAATTCGGTATAACTTGATTTTGTAAGCACAAAAGTCATATTGCTGCCAACTATAGCTTTCCATGAATTACCAGTGCCTGAGTACATATTATCTTTAGTAAATGTAAAACTAATATTTGGTGCACCTGCATCAGTTAAATTATAACTACCTGGTGTAGTTGAAATTGGAATTAAAATTTCCATAATTGCTCTTTCACCACTAGAGGTATTTCTAAAATCAGGTGCTAAAGCCATAAATACAGCATTATATGCGCTAAAGCTATTCACATCCTGTGAAGCATAATCCATTGTAACAGCTCCATTAATAGTACAAAACACCCTGCATCTGCCATTCGTTAAATTACTATCGAAATTATTTGCATTGTTATCTTTTTTACAGGAAGTTGTAAAAATAAAGCAAACTACAGATAATACAATAATTAGTTTATTCATAAGAATTATTTTAAGTAAAAATACAAAAAGTAATAATTACGAATAGCAGTAGCAGTACTGATTTTTTATTAATACCCTAAAATTGGTATAAATGTTGTTTGACTTTCAATTATCTTTAAATTGAAAAAAATGATTATCTGATGAAAAAAACGTACTTAGTGCTAATCTGCATGTTGCTTTCCTATTTGGGTTTTGCACAAACGATACCCTTTGCCGATTCAAAAATAGCTACTAAAGGATTTAGCATTGAAAAATCCAGCCCGGAATTGGACATCAATAACAGCTTTATTTACGGTTCTAACTTTTTATCGTTAAAAAAAGGCGATGCCGTGTATGTTACTTGCAAAGAAAATGAAGGTGAAAATATAGAGTTCTATCTAAGAGAAAAAGGAAGTAAAAATCTGCTTGCTCAAGTGAGTGAGAGTGCCAATGCCTGGTTTTATTACAAGGCAGACAAAGATGTTACGTTGGAAGTATTTGGCATTATTGGCAAAAACAAATACTTGTCCAATCCAAAACAATGCACCATAAAATATCTGCAAGGAAACGCTTCCGATTACTATTATTCTGATAAAGATAATATCCCGCAAAAAATACTGGCTCTGGCTTATGGCAAACCTTTAGCCTTTTCCAATATCTGTTATCATAGAAATACAAGAATAAACAAACGCGATACGACATTTTACAATATTTTCAAGCAAGGTGATAATATGCGTGTATTTGGAAACACGATTGAATATTCAATTGAGAATGGAGTATCCAAATCAAAAGCAGCAGCACTTATTGCTTCGTGGAAAGGTTATATTGACAAGGCTTTTCAAAATGTAACATTGGAAGACAAACAAGTTTACAACGAAC